>NZ_JBEZBW010000004.1:0-228277 GCF_040647305.1 Saccharothrix sp. NPDC042600
TTCTCCGCAACCGGAAAAGCTGGTTGCGGAGAAGACCAAAGCGCGGTTGGGCTGCGCCCAGGCCGTACGGGGAACGAACCGAGGCCCTTCCTTGGGCTAGATAGCCCGTCAAAAGCGCGCGCTTCGCGCGAAAAGCGGTGGAGTGGGTGGAGGGTTAGGCGGTGCGCTTACCCAAGCGGACCGGGAGTGAGCGCATGACGCGGACGAAGTAGGAGGGGGCCCACACCAATTCTTCCTCCGGCACCGCCAGTTCCAAGTCCGGGTACCGGGTGAACAAGTGTTCCACCGCCACCTGGATCTCCGTCCTCGCCAACTCCGATCCCGGACAGAAGTGCGGGCCGCGGCCGAATGCCAGGTGGTGGTTGTCCTTCCGGTGGAAGTCCATGACGTCCGGGGCGTCGAACTGGCGTGGGTCGCGGCCGGCTGCCGCGATGCCCAGGATGACCGTGTCACCCTTGGCGATCTTCGTGCCGGCGATCTCCAGGTCTTCCGCCGCGAACCGGCGGAAGCCGGTGTGCACCGAGCCGTCCCGGCGGGACAGTTCCTCCACCGCGCGGGCGATCAGGCTCGGGTCCGTGCGCAGCTCGGCGACCTTGTCCGGGCGCTTCAGCAGGGACAGCACGGCGTTGGCGATGCCGGCGACCGTGGTGTGGAAGCCGCCCAGCAGCATGAGCAGGGCCAGGCCGACCATCTCGTCGTGGCTGAGGTTGTTGCCGCCCTCGTCCGGCATCGTCGCCCAGCGCGAGATCAGGTCCTGGCCGGGGTTCTCGCGCTTGGCCGCCACAACGCCGTTGATCCACTTGTAGAGCTCCGCGAACGCCGCCGCGCTGCGTTGCGGGTGCTCGGTGAACAGCTCCTTGCTCCAGTTGCGGAACGCCTCGTGGTGTTCCTCCGGCACGCCCATGATGTGGCACACCGCCAGGATCGGCAGCGGCACGATCAACTCGTCCATCAGGTCCACCGTGTCGCCGTCGCGCACGGCGTCGACCATCTCCGCCATCCAGCGCTCGATCAGCGGGCGCATCGCCTCGATGCGGTCGCGGCGGAAGGCCAGGTTGATGAAGCGGCGGAGCCTGGTGTGCTCCGGCGGGTCGGCCAGGACCAGGTTCGCCGACGGGATGCGTTCCACGATCAGCTGCTCGCGGTAGTCCGGGCCGGCCGCTTCCGGGGCGCGGACCAGGCGGGGGTCGCGCAACGCCTCCGCCACCTCGGCGTACCGGGTCACGTACCACGCCGGCACGCCGTTGATCAGGCTCACCCGGTGCACGGGGCCCTCTTCCAGCATGCGGTCGAACAGGGTGTGCGGGTCGCGGAGGTAGCTCTCGTCGAACGGCATCTTGTGCTGGTGCGCTGGGCACGATGACACGGGACTGGTCTCCTCACTTGGTCCGGGCGGCGCGGCGGGGGCGGTCGGCGAGTCTGGGTTTCGACGCGGTCAGGGGGTCCCAGTCGGGGCCGCCCGCGGTGAGGCGGGTCGGGTCGCCGTAGACGCGGCCCGCCTTGACCTCCGTGAGCAGGTCGCGGCCGAGCACGGCGCTCGCCGTGCCGACGCCGCTGTTCATCACGTTGACGATGCCGTGGCAGAACACGGTCCCCGCCCCGGTGAGGTACAGCCCGCCGATGCCGGTGACCGGACCCGGGCGGTTGCGGCCGAGCTGGTCGATCGCCATCTCCAGGCCGTAGCTGGACCCGTGCGACGACAGCGTGAACCGCTCCTGGGTCAACGGGGTCGCGGCCTCGCGCCACACGATGTGGCCCTCGATGCCGGGGATCAGTTCGGCCGTCCGCGCGATGATGCGGTCGGTGATCCGCTCCTTCAGGTCCCCGTAGGCGGCTTCGCCGCGGTAGCTGCCGTCCGCGGCGTCCGCGAAGCCCCACAGCGGGCTGCCCTGCGGCACCACGGCCATGATCTCCATGGTCGAGTGGCCGGGTGGGGCGCTGCGCGGGTTGCCGGGGTCCTTGACCGTGGCCGAGGTGATGAACAGCGGCAGCTCGTCGGGCAGTTCGCCGCGGTAGAGGGCCTCGTAGTAGCCGTCCACGTCGGTGTCGGGGAAGGTGTAGAAGTTCGTGTTCGGCATCCGGTCCGCGAGGTCCACGTCGAGGCCGAGGTAGACCGTCAGGAGGGGCAGCGCCATCCGGTAGTTCGACACGCGGTCGGCCTGCCGGTCGGTGAGGTGTTCGCGGCCGACCAGGTCGAGGAACGTGCGCCGGACGTCGGCGTTGGAGATGACGGTGTCGGCGTTGATGGTCTCGCCGGAGGCCAGCCGCACACCGGTGGTCCGGCCGTTCTCGACGAGGATCCGCTCGACCTTGGTGTGCGTGCGGACGACACCGCCGTGCGCCTGGATCACGTCGAGGAGGTGGGCGGCGAGGACCTGGCCGCCGCCGCGGGGGTAGTAGGCGCCGCCGCGGATGTACTGGTCCATCGCGGCCGCGTGGACCACCGCGCTGACCCGGTTCGGAGGGGCCGCGTAAGTCGCGCTTTCGCCGGAGATGACCGCCCGGGCGCTTCCGCTCAGGCCGCACAGTCTGTATAAAGTGGACAGCGGGCGCATGCCCAACGTGGTGAGCACCGGCGCCCGCAAGGGGAAGAGCAGCGCTTGTTTCGGTGTCGTCGGCAGGCCCTTGCGCAGTTCCGCGCTCATCCGCCGCAACAACCGGACGCACAACCGCAGGCCGCGTTCCTCGTCGGGGAACGTCTCGACCAGCCGCTCCAGGTAGCGGTCCCACCCGCGCGGCACCCGGAACGTGAAGTCCGGGAACACCAGCGTGGTGAACCCGTCCGGGTCCATCTCCACGAACTCGACCCGGTCGGCCAGGCCCACACCCCGCAGGATGCCGGTCAGCAGGCCGTCCTCCTGGCACGCGCCGATGTAGTGCACGCCCACGTCGAACTCGAACCGGCGCTGCCGGCGGAACACCTGGCTGCACCCGCCGGCCACCCGGCCCTGCTCCAGGACCAGCGGGCGCACCCCGTTGGTCGCGAGGTAGGCCGCGGTGGTGAGGCCGCCGAGCCCGGAGCCCACCACCACCGCGTCCCATGCTTCACCTGGTAAGTCCCCCAGGACCGTCATCAGTCACCTTTCGCCGATGGGCCCGCGCTCCCCAGCACGTGCCCGCCCTCGGGTCGCAGTTCCCGCGACCGCCGGAAGTCGCGGTGCACGAAGATCCGCTGCAACCAGCGGTCCCGGCCGTCGTAGCGCGGGGTGAACTCGGTGCGGCCGTGCAGCGCCAGCCGGTTGTCCACGAACGCCAGGTCACCGGGTTCCAGGACGAACGTGCGGCGGGCGGAGCGCAGGGCGTCACCGAGCACCGCCATCGCCTGCTCCGCCTCGCCGTCCAGCGGGAAGGAGCTCTCGAAGTCGACGCGGATGTCCGGGTCGTCGAAGCTGCCGCCCAGGATGCCGTGCGGCTCCGGCGCGCTGTGCAGGTCGCCGAACGACGCCGGCGGCTCGGTGAAGAACCGCGGCTCGTGCAGCACCCTGCGCACCGCCTCGGGCAGCATCGGCAGGGCGTTGCGGATGGACGCCACCTGCAACCCGGCCACGTTGTCGTGGTCGTTGCGCAGGCAGTGCAGGCCGACGTAGTCCGGCCGGTACATGTGGAAGGCGTTCTCCACGTGCATGGACAGCATCACCGAGCCCGCGTTGCCCTGGAAGGCCTCCATGCCGGGCACCGGCACGACGTCCTGCACCAGCGCGCCGCTCTTCTCCTCGCGGAACGCGATCAGCTCGCCGAGCTGGAGCCCGACGAGCACCTGCGCGGCGGCGGGCACGGTCGATTCCCGTTGCACGGACCCCGCCACGTTCGGCGTGTCCGGCAGGTCGTCGCGCTCCACCGGCAGGTTGCGCACGAGCAGGACGCCGTCCCGGCCCGCGTCCCAGGTGAAGCGCCGCAGCATCTGCCGCAGCCGCGCGGGCAGGTTGCTGGACAGCTCGCGCGCGGTGGCGAGCCACGCGGTCGAGTCCAACCGGCGCGGCGGCCGGCCCGCGAGGTAGCGGGCGATGGTGTCGACCTCGATGTTCTCCTCACTGGTCAGGGTGATCACGCGGTCGGTGCCGTGTGTGGGCTGGACGTCGATGGTCACGCCGAGCCTCCTCTGCTCAAGACTTCTCTGGCGGCTAGCGATCGGATCGGTCAGTCGTCTTCTTCGTCGTCCTCGTCGAAGAACGCGGAGTCGAGGTGCTCCGCGAGCTGCCTCGGCGTCGGGTTGGCGAACAGGTCGGCGAGCTGGGCGGGCAGGCCCAACTCCTTCTTGACCTTCTGCACCAGTTGGGCGCCGAGGAGTGAGTGGCCGCCGCTCGTGAAGAAGTTCGAGTCGGCGTGCAGGCCGGGCCGGTCGAGCAGCTCGGTCCAGACGGCGACGAGCGCGGCGGTCGTCTCGTCCGGCGGCTCGGCGGTGGCGGCGATCGCGGTGGACTCGGCGAGTTCCGCGAGCAGGACCCGGTCGAGCGTGGCCGCGGCCGTGCGCGGGATCCTGCTCACCACCACCGGTTCGGGCACGAACGGCAGGGTCGCCTTGGCGTGCTCGCGCACCCGGTCGGCCGCGTCGGCCTCGGTGAACACGAACACCGTGCCGTCCGCGTGGGCGGCGGCGACCGGTGCGACCGGGGACAGCGCCCGCTCGACGTCCGCGAGGTGGACGCGCTGCCCGGCGACGGTGACGTGGTCCGCCAGCCGTCCGATGACCTCGACCGTCCCGTCCGCGTGGCGGACCGCGAGGTCGCCGGTGCGGTGGAACCGGCCGTGTGCCGGGTGCTCGCCGAACCGCTCGGCGTCCAGGTCGGGTCGGCCGTGGTGGCGGGTGGGCAGCGCGGGACCGGTGGCGCACAGCTCGCCACGCACCCCGACGCCCAGCTCGTGCCCGGTCCCGGGCTCGGCGACGAACCCGGTCCGGGTGTCCGCGGCCGGCGCGGTGTCGGGGGAGACCACGACCCGGCCGCCCGAGGTGAGCGGGCCCAGCACGTCGACCAGCGCGGCGGTGGTGGCGGAACTGCTCCGCCACAACGCCTTGGCCTGCTCGGGCACGACGCCGGCCAACGCCCGGTGCGAGAACTCGACCCCGACGGCCTCGCCGGTCGGCGGGTACTCCAGGTGGGCCGGGGCGTCCACCGCGACGGCGGGCGCGTCGGCCCGGGTCCCGCCGCCGACGGCCGGGACGCGCACCGCGCCCGGCACCGTCACCCCTTCGGCGGCCAGCACCAGGCCCGCACCGGAGTCGGCGAGCCGCGCCGCCAGGTCGGGGACCGGCTGCATCGGGTCCAGCAGCACGACCTTCGCGCCCGCCGCCCACACCCCCAGCCACGCCGCCACCAACTCCGCGCCACGCGGTGCCAGCACCGCCACGGTGTCGGTCCCGACCAGGTCGCGGGTGTCCAGGGCGGCGGACCAGAGTTCGCCGTAGGTGACCGAGTCCGGCCCGTCCTCGACCGCGACCAGGTCCGGCTGCTCGGCGACCGTGCGGTACACGGCGTCGAGCACGTGCCGCTCGACGACCTCCGCGACCACCGGCTCGACGCGGTCCGAAGCGCCCAGCCGCGACAGCTCGGCCACCGGCCGGTCCACCGCGCCACCCAGCTCGACCAGCAGGGCGTCGTACCGCTCCACCAGCCGCACCACGTCGGCCTCGTCGAACGCGTCCACGCGGAACGCGGCCCGGATGGTGGTCCCCTCCGGGCCGGGCATGATGAAGAACTCCAGGTCGAACCGGCTGAACCCGTTCTCCGCCAGGACGTGCCGCACCGGCATCCCGGTCAGCGTCGGCGCGGCCTCGACCGTGCCCGGCACGTAGTTGAACAGGTGCCGGAAGAACGAGCTGCGCCACGACGACGGCGTGTCGCCGAGCACGGCGGGGGAGACCTGCTCCTGCGGCACGCCCGCGTGGCTGATCGCCTCCAGGAACGTGGACCGCGTCCGCTTGACCACCGCCCGGAAGTCGGCCTCGGGGTCGAGCCGGACGCGCAGCGGCAGCAGGTTCGCGTGGTAGCCGATGGCGTTCATGCTCTGCGGGTCCCGCACGTTCACCGGCGTCCCGATGACCACGTCCGAGCCCGCGCCGTGCTGGGTCAGCAGCACGTAGTAGGCCGCCAGCAGCACAACGGCCTCGGACGCCCGCAACTCCTTCTGGAACCGCCGCACGACCTCCCGCGCCTCAGCGGAAAGTCCATAGTGGATGGTCGAAGCGCGCAGCGACGACCCGGCGCCGGGCGGCTTGGCGCACCACAACCCGGACTCGCTCGCCCGCAGCCCGTCCAGGCTCTTCCGCCAGTAGGCGATGCTGCGCTCGTCGGCCTCCGGTTCGGCGCGCGGGGCCACGACGTCGGCGGACGGCGTCCGACCGGCGGCCACCTCTTCGTACGCGGTCAGCAGCTCGCGCAGCAGGATCGTGGTGGACATGGCGTCGAACACCAGGTGGTGCACGACGACGCAGCACACGTCGTTGTCGCCGCTGCGCACTCCCGCCCGCACCAACGGGCTGCCGTCCAGCGCGAACGGGGTCGCGATGAACGCGGTCAGGTCGGCGTCGAGACCGGCGTCCGTCACCGGGACGTCCAGCAGCGGCACGTCGATGGCGGGCCCGACTTCCTTGTCCAGCGCCACGTCGTCCGCCCGGAACACCGTCCGCAGCACGTCGTGCCGCGCCACCACGGCGTTCACCGCCCGTGCGAGCACCGCGCGGTCGAACCGGCCACCGATCTCGAACGCGACGGTGACGTTGTTGACCCCCGTGCCCGGCACGAGCCGTTCCAGGAGCCACATGGCCGTTTCCTTGCGGCTGACCGTCATTCGTCCCCCTCGGCATCGGCGCAGGCCTCGGCGATCCGCGCCACGGTCCGGTTCTCCAGCACGTCCCGCAGCGACAGGGCGAGCCCGAGCTTGCGCGCCTCATTGACCAGTTGGGCGGCCCCGACGCTGGTGCCGCCGCGCACGAAGAAGTCGTCGTCCACACCCACCGCGGACACGCCGGTGAACCGCGCGAACAGCCCGCAGAGCAGGGCCTCCAGCTCGTTGGCCGGGGCACGGCCGGCCGCCTGACCGGTCGGCGCGGGAAGAGCGGCGGTGTCGAGCTTGCCGTTCACGGTCAGCGGCAGCTCCGCCAGCGCGACCACGGCACTGGGCACCATGTAGTCGGGCAGGCTCTCCGCGAGGTCCTTGCGCACCTGTTGGACGTCGAGGTCCGCCGGGGCCACGTACGCGACGAGCTGCTTGACGTCGGGCGCGTCCTCCCGGACCACCGCCGCCGCGTGCCGCACCTCCGGCACCCGCAGCAACGCCGCCTCGACCTCGCCCAGCTCGATCCGGTAGCCGCGGATCTTGGTCTGGGTGTCCACCCGGCCACAGAACTCGTACTCGCCGTCCGCGGTCGGCCGCACCCGGTCGCCCGACCGGTACATGCGGGACCCGGGCGGCCCGAACGGGTTGGCCACGAACCGGCTCGCGGTCAGCGCGGGCCGATCGAGGTAGCCGCGGGCGAGCTGGGCGCCGGAGATGTGCAGCTCGCCGATCTCGCCGGGCGCGACCGGCCGGAGGTCGTCGTCCAGCACGTGGAAGCCCACGCCGGGCATGGGCTGCCCGATGGGCAGGGGGCCCGGCGGCACGACGTCGTCGGGCTCGATGACGACCGTGCTGCACCCGACGGTCGTCTCCGTCGGCCCGTACTCGTTGACCACGCGCGCGCCGGGGTGCCGGCGTCGCCACGCGTCGACCGTCTCGCCGAGCAGCAGTTCGCCGCCGGCCATCAGCTCGCCGGTGGGCGACGCCTCGGCGGGCAGGGCGGTGAGCAGCGGGATGTGCGACGGCGTGACCTTGACGAACCCGGGCCGCGCGCGGCCCAGCGGTCCGGCGGCGGGCGTGCCCATCTCCTCCAACGCGCCGACGTGCACGCACCCGCCGGTGGCCAGCGGCGCGAACAGGGCGGTCACGGTGAGGTCGAACGCGAACGACGAGTGCAGCAGCGCCCGATCGCGCACGCCCTGGTAGGTCCGGACGACGTGGTCGAGGTAGGTGGCCAGCTGCCGGTGCTCGATCACCACGCCCTTGGGCTTGCCCGTCGAACCGGACGTGTAGATGACGTAAGCGGGGTTCTCCGGCCGCAGGTCCACCGTGAACGGCTCGTCCGAGGTCTCCTCGACCAGCACCTCCCGCGCGTCCGACGCGGGGATGGCGTGCCGGTCCTCGGGGGTCGTCAGCAGCAGCGAGGGCTTCGCGTCGTCGAGCATGTGGGTCAGGCGCTGCGCCGGGTAGTCCAGGTCCAGCGGCAGGTAGGCCGCGCCGGACTTGAGCACCGCCAGGGCCGCGGTGACCACGTCGGCCGACCGGATGCCGATGGCCACCAGCCGCTCCGGTCCCGCGCCGAGGGCGACCAGGCGGCGGGCGAGCCCGGTGGACCGCGCGTCCAGCTCCGCGTAGGTCAGGGTGTGCTCGCCCCACGCCACCGCGACCGCGTCGGGCGTGCGGCGCGCCTGCGCGGCGAACAGGTCGGGGAACACCGCCGCTACCCCGCCATCCGCAGCGCGCCGGTCATCAGCTCGGACACCGCCGCCGCCACGTCCGGGTGGCGCAGCATCTGGTCGTGGTCCACGTCCAGGCGGATCTCGCGCGCGAACTCCGCACCGCGCCGCGTCGAGTGCGCCGAGGTGATCGCGGTCGCGTCCGCCCACCGGGGCAGGGGGTCCAGCTCGGTGGCCGCGCGCAGGTAGCCGACGAACGACGCGAAGCTGCCGCCCAGCTCGCCGCGGATGTCCTCGTCCAGGCCGAGGCGCTGCCCGGCCACGTCGATGGCGTCGCGGAAGATCCCGGCCAGCGCCGGGCCGATCAGGGACAGGTCCTCGAACCCGTGCCGCTCCTGGACCGCCTGCCCGTCGGCGTGGAACTTCGTGATCTCGTCGGGGGACAGGATCGTCTTGAGCGCGTCGGCGGCGGCGTGGAAGTCCCGGTACAGGCCGACGATGTTGGGCAGCTCGGGGTCGAGCAGGACCAGTCGCGGCGCGACCTCCTGGGCCTCGGCCAGGCGCGCGGCCAGCGGCGCGGCGAACACCGCGCCCGCGCAGTACCCGATGACGGTGTCCACGGTCCGCTCGCGCTTGCGCACGGCCTTGGCCCAGCGCTCGACGTAGTCCGCGCCGGACATCGTCTCCTCGGCGCCCGCGGCCAGCGCCACGGTCTCCCAGACCTCGCCGGGCGCGGTCAACAAGGGGACGAGGTCGCGGAAGCACGCCTGGGTGCGGCCGGTGCTGGTGAAGTCGACGGTCAGCGTGAGCCCACCCTGCCCGCCCTTGCGCAGTATCTGCCAGGAGTTCTTCTTCACGTGGGATTCCCTTGTCGTAGCAGTGGAAGACGTCAGACGCGGGCGCTGTCCCGCACGTACCGCATGACGACCGCGCCGCCGAGCACGACGGTCCAGCCGGCGAGCACCACGGCCGCCGTCGCGCCGGACCCGCCCTCGCCGACCGCCGCGTGCCCGATCTCGGCCAGCCAGCGGCTCGGCATGACCGTCGAGACCGCCTGCATCCACTCGGGGAACGCCACCGACGGGAACAGCGCGCCGCCGAGGATGCCCAGCAGCATGTGCGACATCGTGGTGAACACCTGCACGCTCTCGGCGGTCGCGATCTGCCCGATGAACACGCCCAGCAGCGCGAACGGCAGCGTGCCCGCCCAGATCCCCAGGACCAGGTGCAGCCAGCCGGCGGCGGGCAGCCGGACGCCCTCGACCAGCGCGCCCACCAGCGCCACGGCGGCGATCGCGGGCAGCGCCACCACCATCGCGGCGGCGAGCTTGGCCACCAGGTACGACGGCGCGGACAGCGGCGTGATGCGCAGCTGCCGCTGCCAGCCGGTGGACCGCTCGATCGCGACCCGGGTGCCGACGTTGAGCGCCACGAAGAACGCGCCGAACGCGGCCAGGTTCCCCAGCAGGTACTCGCTGAAGTCCACGCCCGCCCGGTCGGCGATGTCGCCGCGGAACAGGTTGGCCTGCATCAGGTACATCAGGGTCGGGAACAGGAACGCGATGATCCAGAACTTGCGCGCCCGGACCACCCGGCGCACCTCGAACAGCAGGAATCCGGGGTTCATCAGGCAGCCTCGTCCTCGGTCGCGGTGAGGGCCAGGAACGCCTGCTCCAGGCCGATGGACCCGATCTCCACGTCGTGCGCCTGCGGGTGGCGGGCGAACAGCTCGCGCGCGGCGGCGTCGGAGTCGGAGCACACGAGTTCGACCCGCCGGCCGCGCGCCTCGGCGGCCACGACCCCGGGCAGCAGCCGCAGCTGTTCCGCCGTCACGCCGGGGACGGTGGCCGACAGCGACCGGCCGGCGACCACCGAGCGGATCTGGGCGACCGTGCCGTCGGCGACGACCTTCCCGCCGCGCACCAGGACCACCCGGTCGGCGAACTCCTCGGCCTCCTCCAGGTAGTGGGAGGCGAACACGACCGTGCGGCCGGTGGCGGTGAACTGGTGGATCGACGTCCAGAACACGTTGCGGGACTCGACGTCCATGGCCACGGTCGGCTCGTCCAGCACCAGCAGGCGCGGGTCGGACACCAGCGTCATGGCCAGCCGCAGGCGCTGCCGCTGGCCGCCGGACAGCGGGCCGCGGCGGTCGGCGAGGTCGGTCAACCCGGTGCGGGCCAACACCTCGTCCACCGGCAGCGCGTCGCGGTACAGGCCCGCGGCCATGGTCAGCAGCTCGCGGATCGACACGTCGTCCAGCAGCGCGCCCTCCTGGAGCATCGCGCCGACGACGCCGCGGGTCACGGCCTCGCGCGGGGTGTGCCCGAACACGCGGACCTCGCCCGCGTCCGGGGCGGCGAGCCCGAGGACCAGGTCGACCAGCGTGGACTTGCCCGCGCCGTTGGGGCCCAGCAGGGCGACCACCTCGCCGGGCGCGATCTCCAGGTCCAGGCCGTTGACCGCGCGCACGTCGCCGTAGCGCTTGTGCAGGCCCCGAACGCTGATCGCGGCGTCGCCGGTCGCCGGCGCCGGCCGCGCGACCACGGCGAGCGCGGGCGGTGCCGCGGTGAGCCCGATTCCTTTGTCCATGTGGATTTCCCCATTTGGGTCGGCGCGGGTATGCGCTTATTGTTAGCAGCACCTCCCCGGCGGTCGGCCGGAAATAGTGGGCGCGGGCGCGCGATGTGTGGTCGTGGGGCCTTTTTTGTGGGGGCGCAGGGGTTGCGGTAGGGGTACCCCCGGGTCGCCGGCACCGGTCATGATCAGGCCTGTTGTGGCGGTTGGGTGCGCGTTTCGGCCGCGCCCGCTCGGGGAGGTGCTTCGTGGCACGCATGAAGGGGAACGGTCACTGTCACTCGTTCAACGGTGACGGTCGGATGGACGTCATGGCCCGTGACGACGTCACGGGGGAATTGTTCGTCTTTCCCCACCGTGGCGGTTTCCAGGGCACCGAGACCTTCGGTGAGCCGGTGCTCATCGGCACCGGTTTCGACCCGCTGCGCGACCACTACCTGGTGCGCACGATCGACATCAACGGCAACGGCTACGCCGACGTCCTCGGCCTGAGCATGCGGCCGATGAACGAACACCACGGGATCTTCCTGTACCCGAACAAGGGCGGGCTCAACGGCCTGGACACCCTCGCCGACCCGATCCGCATCTCCGGCGCCCGCGACGACAAGAAGTGGGAGACGCTGGGCATCTACGACGTGGACCTCGACGGCTGCGACGACATGTTCGGCCGCGAGCAGGACGCGGGCAACGTGGACGCGTTCTTCAACCGCCGCGAGGTCAAGGAGAACGAGACCTACGACAAGGCCGCCCACCGGCTGGTCACCGTGGACGTGGACGACTTCCCGTTCGCCATGGCCGACATCACCGGCACCGGCCGCCCGGACCTGTTGGTGCGCCGGAAGAACGGCGACCTGGACGTGTACGAGTTCGCGCACGACGAGTCCGGCGACGGGCCGTGGTGGCGCGGCGAGGGCCGGTGGTCCACCCTCGGCCGGGGCTGGCAGGAGTACGACATCATCACCGTCACCGACCTGGATCTCAACGGCAGCCCCGACCTGATGGGCCTGCGCGGCGACGGCACGCTGGTCGTCCACCTCAACAACGGCTGGGACCCGTCCGCGCCGCTGGACACGTTCGGCGCGCCCGAGGTCGTCGCGACCGGGTGGCAGAAGTTCTCGGTGGTGAGCTGACGTGGACGACCTGCTGGGCACCTTCGTGCACCGGTTCCCCGACGCCGAGTCCGCTGTGGACGGTCCGCTGGCCGGTGTGACCATCGGGGTCAAGGACATCATCGCCGTGGCCGGCGCGCCGAGCACCGCGCAGAGCGCCGTCCACGACCCCGCCTGGTGGGAGGACCGCGACGCCCCGGTCGTCGCCCGGCTGCGCGCGGCGGGAGCGACGATCGTCGGCAAGACCACGATGGCCGAGCACGCCCTGTCCCGGCCCGACCCCGCCGCCGCGTTCCCCGTGCCGCGCAACCCGTGGGACCCGAACCGGTGGACCGGCGGGTCGAGCTGCGGCAGCGCCAACGGCATCCCCGCCGGGCTGTTCGACGCCGGCATCGGCACCGACAGCAACGGCAGCATCCGCATCCCGGCCGCCCTGTGCGGGGTGACCGGCCTCAAACCGACCCAGGGCCTGCTGCCGGCGGCCGGCATCCGGCCGTTGACGCGCTCGATGGAGACCGCCGGCCCGCTGGCCCGCACCGCCCGCGAGTGCGCCCGGCTGCTGGCCGTGATGGCCGACCGGCCCTACGAGGTCTCCCGCACGGCGCTGGACGACCTGGCCGGCGTGCGCGTCGGCGTGCCCGGCGACCTGGTGAAGTACGCCGCCGCGCTGACCGGTGACACGTCCGCCGCGTTCGAGGCCGCGCTGGAGGAGCTGCGCGCGGCGGGCGCCGAGGTGGTGGACGTGCCGGTGCACGAGGGCTTCCCGCTGGTCGCCGCGCAGCTGGTGACGTTGCTGGTGGAGGCGTTCGAGGTGCACGGGACGCACCTGCGGTCCCGCTGGGCGGACTACGGGCGGCCGTTCCGGTGGAACGTGGCGCTGGGCGGCGTGCTGACCGCGGAGACGTACCTGCGGGCGCAGCGCGTGCGCCGGTGGGGCGCGGACGCCCTGCGCGCGCGGTTCGGCGACGTGGACGTGATCGCCACCCCGACGTGGCCCGCCGGCGCGCCGCGGTACGACGACGCCGCCGGCCTGCAGACCATCTCGTGGCTGCCCAGCGTGTGGAGCGCGGTCGGGTTCCCGGCGCTGGCCCTGCCGATGGGCTTCGACGCCGACGGGCTGCCGCTGTCGCTGCAACTGGCCGCCGCGCCCGGCCAGGACTTCGAGCTGGCCGCGATCGCCGACGTCTACCAGCGGCGGACCGGGTGGCACGAGCGCGAGGCGCCGCCGTCGTCCGGGGACGACTTCGCGCCCGTCGCCGCGCCCGAGGCGCCCACCGACACCGTGGACCCCACCGCCCGCAAGTGGCTGGCCGACGCGTTCGGCGAGCTGGAGGTGCCCGTCGGTGACGACGACCTCGACCAGATCGCGATGACGTGGTCCAAGGTCACCGCGCTCACGGCCGTGCTGCCCGAACCACCCGTGGACGTCGAGCCGTTCCACGCGGACCCCAGGAGAAACCGATGAGCACCGTCCCCGGGCCGGCCGGCCACCCGTTGCTGGGCGTGGTGCCCGCGTTCGTCGCCGACCTGCTGGGCACGTTGGAGGCCACGTTCGCCGAGCACGGCGACCTGGTGGCGTACCGGTTCGGCCCGAAGTGGCCCAGCCGCACGGTCTACGGCGCGTACCACCCCGACGACGTGGCCCGCGCCATGACCGACCCCGAGGTGTTCGGGCGCGACACGGCCGGGTTCAAGGTGATCCGGGAGAGCATCGGCGACGGTCTGTTGACGCTGGACGGCGAGACGTGGAAGCGCCACCGCAAGCTCGTGCAGCAACTCTTCACGCACCGCCGGGTCATGGGTTACACGGCGTTGATGGCGGAGGAGGCGGCGAAGATCGTCGACGACCCGTCGCTGCGCTCGGGGACGGTGGACCTGCACGACCTCATGCAGCGCTACACCCTGCGCGTGGTCGGCCGGGCCCTGTTCGGCGACGCCATCGACGACATCGTGGAGGAGCTGCAAGAGCTGGTGCAGCAACTGGGTGAACTCTCCACCGCCCGCCGGTTGCAGCTGTTCACCCTGCAGCTGTCCCTGCCCACCCCGCGCAACCGCAAGCTGCGCGACGTCCGCCGGCGGCTGTTCGCCATCGCCGACCGGGTGCTGGACCTCCCGTCCGACCCGAACGCCGACGACCTCCTCAGCCGCCTGCGCGGCGCACGCGACGAGGAGACCGGCGGTGGCCTGTCGGAGCAGGAGATCCGCGACGAGGTGCTGGGCTTCCTCCTGGCGGGCCACGAGACCACGGCGGGCGCGCTGACGTTCACCCTGCACGAGCTGGGCCGCCGCCAGGACGTCCAGGCGGACATCGCCCACGCCACCGACGACACCCTCGTCCGGGCGACGATCCAGGAGGGCATGCGCCTGTACCCGCCGGCGCACAGCACCGAGCGCATCACATTGGTGGACACCAAGATCGCCGGCTACGACGTGCGGGCGGGCAGCCAGATCCTGATCTCCCCGTGGGTGACGCACCGCCACCCGGACTTCTGGCCGAACCCGACCACGTTCGACCCGTCCCGCTTCCTGGACGGCGGCCCGACGCACCGGTACGCGTACATCCCGTTCGGCGGGGGCGCGAGGGCGTGCATCGGGATGCAGTTCGCCCTGATGGAGTCGACGATCCTCCTCAAGACCCTCCTGCGGTCCTACCGCTTCGACACCACCGCGCACGAGCTGTCGGTGAACCCGTTGCTCACCCTGCGCCCGAACGGCCCGGTCCGGGCCACGGCCACAGCCACCACCCCACAACCCGTGTAAGCCGCCCCCTGCGGCACGCACGGCCAGGTGGCCCCGGGAACCCCCGTCCCGGGGCCACCCCCCTTTTCACGGCTTCAACGCCAACTTCCCGACGGTCCGCCCCGCCGCCAGGTCGGCCAACACCCGCGGCCCGTCGGCCAGGTCGAACACCGTCGGCTCGCCGGGCGCGTAGACGCCCGCGTCCCTGAGCGCCTCCAACTCCCGCATCACCTCGGCGTACACCTCGGGGGCTGCCTGAGCCATCCCGGCGATGTGCAGGCCCATGACCTGGACCTGGTGCCTGAACACCAACTCCCAGTTCGTCACGGCCGCTTCGCCCGCGGCGGCCCCGAACACGACGATCCGCCCGGTGACCCGTTTCGCGAGGGCGAGGCTGTCCCGGAACGCCGTGCCGCCCACCGACTCCAGGACCAGGTCCACGGCACCCGCCACCCGCCGCACCTCGGCCACCACGTCGTCGCCCCGGTAGTCGATCACGTGGTCAGCCCCGAGCCCGCGCACCACGTCGAGCTTGGCCGCGGAAGCCGTGCCGATCACCGTGGCGCCGTAGTGCTTGGCCATCCTCACCGCGGCCTGCCCCACGCCACCGGCAGCGGCCTGCACCAACACCGTGTCGCCGGCCCCGACCCGCCCCAACGGCTTGAGCGCCGCCAACGCGGTGGCCCAGTTCAACACCAGTCCCAGCGCTTGCTCGGCGGACCACCCCGCAGGCGCCGGCACGACCCCGTTCACCGGCATCACCACGTACTCGGCGAACGCGCCATACCCGGTGCCGACGACCAGATCCCCGACCCCGACCCGCCCGTCCCCACCCGCGACCACCTCACCGGCAGCCTCGAACCCCGCCAGGTAGGGCGGCTTCGGCCCACCGTCATACGTCCCGAGCGTCTGCATGACATCGGCGAAGTTGACCCCGGCGGCCCCCACCCGCACCAACACCTCCCCGTCCTGAGGCGAAGGCACCGGCACCTCGACCAGCTCAAGATCCGAAGGCCCACCCCAAGACCCCTGCCGCAACGCCCGCATGGTTCGCATGCGGTCGACGCTAAAACCCTGACGCAAGCGTGAGGGTCAAGCTGACCTGCGAGCGGCGTCCAGGTAGGCGCGCAGGGCGTCCCGGTTCCGCGTGAGACAGGTGATCCGCCGCTCCAGCGCGTCCAGGTGGGAGGCCACCGCACCGAGCATGTACTCGCAAGGCTCCTCGGGCACCAACTCCCCGGTCCCCTCCAGGAAGGGCAGCAGTTCCCGGATGATCCGAGTGGGCATCCCGGCCTCGATCAACCCCCGGATCTGCCGAACGACCTCGACATCGGCGTCCTGATAACACCGATACCCGTTCACCCCCCGACCAGGCCGAACGAGCCCCTCCTCCTCGTAATACCGCAAGGCCCGCACACTAACCCCAGCCACCCGAGCAAGATCCCCAATCCTCACCACCCCAAGCTAACCCGCCCGGGGGACCGCACCGACCCGGAACCGCGGGGTAGGGGTTCAACCGAGGCGAGAACAGCGACAGACTGAGTTGGTGTCGGACAGGGCGCGCGTCCACAACGAGGCCACCGCTGAAGTGCCTGGCGTGGTGGTGCAAGCCGGGGACGTCGACAAGCTGGTGCTGGCCGGCTGGAACGACGCCGGAGCCGACCGGGTCGAGCCGCGCGTGGTCCCGCGGCAACTGCCGATGGCGATCAGGGACTTCACCGGCCGCACGGATTACCTGGCCGCGTTGGACGCGCTGCTCTCCGCCGCCGACGAGGGTGGCGCGGAGGCAGTGGTGATCTCGGCGGTCGACGGCGCCGCGGGGATCGGCAAGACCACGCTGGCGGTGTGGTGGGCGCATCGGGTCCAGGACCGGTTTCCGGACGGCACCCTGTATGCCAACCTGCGAGGCTACGGGCCCGGTGACCCCGCGACGGCGACTGAAGTGCTGGACGGCTTCTTGCGGGCGTTGGGTGCCAGGGCCGAGCGCATCCCGGCGGACGTGGAGGCCAGGGCGGGCCTGTTCCGGTCGATGTTGGTCGGCCGGCGCATCCTGATCGTCCTGGACAACGCCAACAGCGCGGACCAGGTGCGGCCCCTGCTGCCGGGGTCCTCGGGGTGTGTGGTCGTGGTCACGAGCCGCGACAGCCTGACCGGCCTGGTCGTGGGACTTGGTGCGGTACTGCGCCCGATTACCCCTGGCCCTGCGCATCGCGGCGGGTCAAGCCACCGACCCGCACACCACCGTGGCCGAGGTGGTCGCGGAACTCGCGGACGAGGACTACCGCCTGGACGTCCTGAGTCGCAGCGGTGATGAGCGGGCCGCGGTGCGGGCGGTGTTCGACTGGTCCTACCGGCGCTTGGCCGCCGAGCACGCGCGGGTGTTCCGGCTGCTCGGGTTGCACCCGGGGCACGAGTTCGGCGTGCACGTGGCCGCCGCGACGGCGGGCTTGGACCTGCCAGAGGCGCGGCGTGTGCTGGAACTGCTGGCCGAGGCCCATCTGGTGGAACGGGCGGCAATGCGGGGCAGGTACCGGTTCCACGACCTGCTTCGTGCCTATGCCGCCGGCCGCGCCGAACGGGAGGACACCCCCGCCGACCGGGAGGACGCGAGACAGCGGCTGCTCAAGTGGTACGCCTGCCATGCCAAGACCGCCTACGAGGTCCTGTATCGCGCGCACCGGGATTGGTATCCCTCGTTGTCGCTGACGGTCCAAGCCCATCCGGAGATTTCGATCACCGGGCGGCAGGGAGCGTGGGGGTGGTTCGACCTTGAACGGGAGAACCTGGTGGCCGCTGTTCGTGTGGCGGACCGGTACGGGCACACACCCCTCGTCTTCCTGCTCGCCGTGACGACCGCGATGGTGCTGAACCGCAGAGGGCGTTGGGACGATCTGTTCGACGTCCACCGCCGGGCCTTGGCCGCCGCCCGTCGCAGCGGGGACCGGATCACCGAAACCGAGGTACTGCTGAACCTGGCGGAATCGTATGACTCCGCCAACCAGTGGCAGAACGCCCACGACACCTACCGAGCGGCACGAGAACTCGCTCGTGGCTGCGGCGATGAATGGCGGGAAGCGGTCGCGCTCAACGGACTGGGCGTGATGTATGCCCAAGTCGGGCAATACGCCACGGCGAGGGAACACCTCGTCGAGGCTCTGCCCTTGGTCCCAGGGGCTCAGCACGGGCGCATGGAAGCCGTGATCGAAAGCAACCTGGGTGTCGTGTGCGTGGGTCAAGGCGCATACCGGCAGGCCCTGCACCATGTGCGCCGCAGCCTGGCACTTCGTCGGCAGGCTCAAGACCGTGAGGGTGAAGCGCACGTGCTGCACATCATGGCGCTTGCCCATCAAGGCATCGGCGACCGCCCGAAGGCGATCGAACTGTGCGAGCAAGCATTGGCGATCAAGGAACACGATCGTTCGCCACGCGACACCGCCGCGATCCTGGTGACCATCGGCGACCTGCTGCGCGACACCGTCACCGCGCGGGCAGTCCAATGCTGGCGCGAGGCGCTGCGGATATACGACGACTTCGGCGACCGTCGAGCCCCTGACGTGCGCCAGCGCCTCCAGGGCGTCGAGGTGTCGTCGGACACGCCGTCCTCGACCTGATCAGGACGACAGCGGTCTTCGTCCCGCCACACGTCCGAGAGGACGTGGCTGCCCCAACCGGCTCCACCCGCGGCTCCACGCACACCAGGCGGCGAAGAAGATCAACTACGTCCCCTGACCTGCGGTACAGGTCAGGGGCCTGGCCCGTCGAGCGCCCCCGGCAGGATTCGAACCTGCGACCTCGGGATTAGAAGTCCCTCGCTCTCTCCACTGAGCTACGGAGGCTTGAGGGCAGCGACCACGCGCAGTAGCAGGGTAGCTGCCCCACCGGACACATCGTCCGGAAGGCGCGGACCGTTTCGTCCAGGCACCAGAAGAGTGATCAAGACGGCCTAAAAGTGAGGTGGATCACTCCGGTGGGGCTGTCGAGTCGCGTTCCACGAGCGAGACCGGCAGTCTGGACGGCTCGCCTGGTCTCCCTCCGTCGAGCAGGCGCAGCGCCAGCTCGCCGGCGCGTCGGCCCTTGTCCGTCAGAAGTTGACGCACAGTAGTCAACGGTGGGTCTGAGTGTTCGGCGAACGGCACGTCGTCGAAGCCCACCACCGACACGTCCGACGGCACCCGCAGGCCCAGTTCGCGAGCCGCCTGCAACGCGCCGAACGCCAACTCGTCCGAAGCGCACAACAACGCCGTCGGACGCGGCTCCGAGCGCAGCAACGCGCGGCCCGCCGTTCGGCCCAGGTCGCGTCGGCTGCCGGGCACCTCGAACACCGGCGTCGCCGGCCCCGCCACCGCCAGGAACCCGGCCAACCGGTCCCGGCTCACCCGGAACACCCCCGACGACTGCCTGGCCGGCGGCGCGAAGCCCGAGAAACCGTCCGGGTGCAGCCCGAACGTGATCACGCCGAACCGCGTGTGCCCCAGTGACCGCAGGTGGGTCGCGGCCATTCGCGCGCCGCCCTCGTCGTCCACCTCCACGCGTGCCGTGTCCGGCAGAACGGGCTGGTCGATCACCACCAACGGCAGGCCGCGGGCCCGGACCGCGTCCAGGGCGGGCGCGTTGTCCGGCAGCGAGTACGCCACGACCACATCGGCCGCGGCCCGTGCCACGGTCGACGGACGCGGCCCGCCGGTCTCGTTGCCGGGCATCAGCACCAGGCAGTGGTCGTGGCCGTCCACGGTCGAGGCCAGGCCGTCCAGCACGATGGACACCGCCGGGTCGGAGAACGCCGCCGACAGCGGCTGCCCGAGCATGAATCCGACGGCCGCGCTGTGCCGGGTGGCCAGGCTCCGGGCGACCGGGTCCGGCCCGGCGTACCCGATGGACGCCGCCGTCTCCAGGATGCGTTCCCGCAGCGCCGCGGACAGCTGGTCCGGCCGGTTGTAGGCGTTGGAGACCGTCGCGCGCGAGACCCCCACCGCACTGGCGACGGTGTCGAGGGTGGGCTTCCGGGGACGGTCCACGTGATGAGGTTAACCGGGTAATCGATTGGACGTTCTGAAGCGCTTCAGCCACACTCGGACGCGTGTCCCGTGCAGCCGTCTTCGCCGTCTTCCTGTTCAACGGCGCCCTCTTCCTGTCCTGGGCTGCCCGGATGCCCGCGCTCGCGGCCCAGGTCGGCGCGACGGAGGGCACCCTGGGCCTCGCCCTCCTCGGCGCGAGCATCGGCCTCGCCCTGACCGCGCCCTTCGCCGCCCGCGCCTGCGCCACGCTCGGCGCGCGCAAGCTGGTGACCGCCGGCGTCGCGGTCACGGTCGTCGCCGTGCCGTCCCTCACCCTCGCCGACACCCCGCTGCAGCTCGGCCTGATCCTGTTCGTCCTGGGCTCCTGCGGCGCGACCCTCGACGTCGGCATGAACGTCTCCGCGGTCGCCGTCACCCGAGCGCTCGACCGGCCGCTGATGCCCCAGTTCCACGCCGGCTTCAGCATCGGCGGACTGGTCGGCTCGCTCGGCGCGGCTGCCGCCGCCGGCGCCGGCTGGGGCCTCCAGCGCCACCTCCTCACCGCCGCCGTCGTCGGGGCCGTCGTGATGGCCGTGCTGATCAGGCACGTCCCGGGCGCGACGGGGGAGACGCCCGAGGCGCGGGAGGACCGCCGACCCGTCCTGCGCCGCCCGGTGCTGTGGCTGCTGGCCGGCATCACGTTGTTCTCCGCCATCGCCGAGGGCGCCGCCTCCGACTGGTCCGCCCTGTTCTTCGTGCAGGAACGCCAGGTCGGCGAGGCCGCCGCCGCGGCGGGCTACGCCGGGTTCTCCGTCGCGATGGCCATCGCCCGGCTGGGCGGCGAACCCGCTCAGCGCCGCCTCGGCCCGTACCGGCTGCTCGCGGGCGGGGCGATCGTCGCCGCCACGGGTCTCGCGCTGGCCGTCGCGGTGCCCGTCCCCGCCGCCGGGTACGCGGGCTTCGCGCTGGTCGGCCTGGGTCTCGCGTTCTGCTTCCCGGTGGTGATGGACCTCGCCGGCGACGCGGGCAGGCGGGCCGACGGCACCGGCGGCGAACGCGAGATCGGCCTGGTGACGACCGTCGCCTACACCGGCTTCCTGGCCGGACCGCCGCTGGTCGGCGGCATCGCGCACGCGAGCGACCTCAGCGTCTCGCTCGGCTGCGTGGCGCTCATCATCGCCCTGATCGTGCCCACGGTCTTCGCCGCGCGCGCCGCCCGGACCCGGGAGCTCAGCCCGCGGGAAGCCGGTTCACGGCAGCCTTGATCATCGGCTGCAACACGGCGACCATCTGGTCCTCCTTGCCGCCGTTGAGCGACATGGCGACCAGGACGCTGCGGTTCGGGTTCACCGCCGTGGTGGTCGTGCACACGGTCGCGTTGCCGTCCCGCTCGCACAGCACC
The DNA here is from genome assembly GCF_040647305.1 of Saccharothrix sp. NPDC042600. Lineage (NCBI taxonomy): Bacteria > Bacillati > Actinomycetota > Actinomycetes > Pseudonocardiales > Pseudonocardiaceae > Saccharothrix > Saccharothrix sp. NPDC042600. The sequence continues at coordinate 21,272 of NZ_JBEZBW010000004.1, forward strand.
CAGGACGAGTGACCCTCCACGACCACCTCGCGACCCTTCGGCTGGCGGTCCCGCACGTGCTCGTACTTCTGGTACAGCGCGGCCACCACGCTGCCGTCGGGCAGCACGTACTGGCACGACTCCTGGATCAGGTCGTCCTTGCGCGCCGGGTCCTTGACCAGTGACCCGACCGACTTGAGGTCGTCCCCGGTGAGCAGCTTGCACGGGTCCACGCCGGCCACGGACCGCTGCTTGGCGATCTTCGGCGGACCACCGGCGGTGCCGGACGCGGTCGTCGAGGGCGTGGACGACGGTGTGAAACCGGCCTCGGGCAGCGCGTCGCCGTTGATGGTGTAGCTGCACCCCGAGAGGACGAACGCGGACAGGGCCACCAGGAGCAACGTGCGAGTGCTGGTCACGACAGGCAACGGTAGTCGGTGTGATCGCCGCACGTCCGGCGGTTGGTGGTCGTGCCACCGCTCCGCCTACGCTCGACGGCGTGCCCATCGACGCGCCCTCCCGAACGCAGCGCACCGGTCTGATCCCCCTGCTGGTGGTCGGCACGGCCATAGCCGCGCTGGTCGCGGCGGGCCTCGCGACGCTCACCGGCGCGGACCGGGTCGGACTGCTGGTGGTGCGGGTGCTCACCGAGTCCGCGGCGGCCGTGACGATCGGCTCGCTGCTGCTCGCGGCCTTCCTCGTCCCGCCCCAGGAGAACGGCAACCTCGCCGCCGACGGCTACGCGGCGCTGCGCACGGCGGCCTGGACGGCTCTGGTGTGGACGGTGGGCGCGGTGGCGTCCGTGCCGTTCACCGTCGCCGACGCCCTGGGCCAGCCGGTGGGCGCGGTGATCGAGCCGTCCGTGCTGTTCCAGTTGGCCGGGTTCATGGAGCAGGCCAAGGCGTGGATGATCACCGCCGTCGTGGTCGCGGTGCTCGCGCTGGGCTGCCGGCTGGTGCTGTCGTGGGGCTGGACGGTGGCGTTGTTCCTGCTGTCCGTGTTCGCCTTGATGCCGGTCGCGGTGACCGGGCACTCCTCGGGCGGCGGCGCGCACGACGTGGCCACCAACAGCCTGCTGTACCACCTGGTGGCGGCGGCGCTGTGGGTCGGCGGGCTCATCGCGCTGCTCGCGCACGGCCGGCGCGGCGGCGACCACCTGGGGCTCGCGACCTCCCGGTTCTCCAAGCTCGCGCTGGTGTGCTGGCTGGTCATGGCCGTTTCCGGCGTCATCAACGCCAAGGTGCGGCTGCCGTGGAGCGTGCTGTTCACCAGCGAGTACGGCGTGCTGGTGCTGGCCAAGGTCGCCGCGCTCGTCGTCCTGGGCGTCTTCGGCTACCTGCACCGCACCAGGAGCGTCAAGGAAGTCGTGGCCACCGGCACCGGTCGCTCGCTGCTCAAGCTGGCCGGCGTCGAGATCCTGCTGATGTTCCTCACCCTGGGCCTGGCCGGCGCGCTGAGCCGGACGCCCCCGCCGCCGGAGGGCCGGGCGTTCCCCAGCACCGTGGAGATCCGCATCGGCTACGACCTCGCCGGCGCGCCGACGCTCACCCGGCTGTTGTTCGACTGGCGGTTCGACCTGATCTTCGGCGCGGGCGCGATCGCGTTGGCCGTGGTGTACCTGCTGGGCGTGCGGCGGCTGCGCAACCGCGGTGACGCGTGGCCGGTGGGGCGCACGATCGCGTGGGTCGCGGGCTGCCTGACCGTGCTGCTGGCCACGTCGTCGGGCATCGGCCGGTACGCGCCCGCGATGTTCAGCATCCACATGGAGAGCCACATGCTGCTCTCCATGCTCGCCCCGATCCTGCTCGTCCTGGGCGGCCCGGTGACGCTGGCGTTGCGCGCGCTGCCGGTGGCGGGCAAGGGCAACCCGCCCGGTCCGCGCGAGTGGGTCCTGGCGGTGGTGCACTCGCCGGTGGCGCGGGTGCTGACCAACCCGTTCGTGGCGCTGGCGCTGTTCGTCGGGTCGTTCTACGGGCTGTACTTCTCGGGCCTGTTCGACTGGGCGCTGGACTTCCACTGGGCCCACCTGCTGATGAACCTGCACTTCATCCTGGTCGGGTACGTCTTCTACTGGCCGGTGATCGGCATCGACCCGGCCCCGAAGCGCCTGCCGCCGCTGGGCCGGCTGGGGCTGCTGTTCGCGTCCATCCCGTTCCACGCGTTCTTCGGCATCGTGCTGATGAGCTCCCAGACCGTCATCGGCGAGAACTTCTACCGCGGGCTGGCGCTGCCGTGGGTGACCTCGCAGCTGGAGGACCAGCGGCTGGGCGGCGGCATCGCGTGGGCGGCGGGCGAGGTGCCGCTGATCGTGGTGATGGTGGCCCTGCTCGTGCAGTGGGCCCGCTCGGACGACCGCGACGCGCGCCGCGCCGACCGCAAGGCCGACTCCGACGGGGATGCGGACCTCGCCGCCTACAACGCGATGCTGCGCAAGCTGTCCGAACGGGAGTAGCGCCGGGCACCCACCCGGCGCCACCCCGCGGGTCGGTCGCTCAGAGCGGCTTGCGGAAGCCGCGCACCGCGAACACCCAGCCGACGACCGCGAGCCCCGCGCTGGTCACCAGCGCGCCCACCAGACCGCTCACCGGGTGCGCCAGGGCCAGCGCGCGGGCCGCGTCCACGGCGTGGGTCAGCGGGTTGACGTTCGCCACCGCCTGCAGCCACCCCGGCAGGCCGGACACCGGCACGTAAGCGCTGGAGGCGAACATCAGCGGGAACATCGCCAGGAAACCCACGGTCTGCATCAGTTCGGCGTTGCGCACCCAGGTCGCGATGGCGAGGAACACCCAGCCCAACCCCCAGCCGACCGCCAGCGACAACGCCAGCGCGACGGTCACGCCCGCCACCCCGCCGGCGGGGGAGAAACCGAAGATCGCCACCGCGAACAGCAGCATCAGCACCAGTTGCGCGGCCGTGCGGACCAGGTCGGACAGGCTGCGGGCGACCAGGACCGAGCCCAGCCGGATCGGCAGCGACCGGAAGCGCGCCAGCACGCCGTTCTTCATGTCGGTCACCAGGCCGACCCCGGCCTGCAGCGCCGACTGCATGGCGGTGTTCACCAGGATCGCGGGCATCAGGTAGTCGATGTAGGCGACACCGGTGGGGAAGCCCGGGGTGTTCGCGATGCTGGCGAAGATCTGGCTGAACAGGGTCAGCATGATCAGCGGTTGCAGGACGCTGAAGACGATCATGCGCGGGTCGCTGACCAGGGTGCGCAGCGACCGCTGGGTCAGCACCAGGACCTGGGTGCCGAAGTCCGTGCCACGCCAGCGCGTGGCCGTGAGGGTGGTCATGGCTCTCCTAAGCGGCGTGCGCGAGGGTCAGGTAGACGTCGTCCAGGGTCGGTTCGGCCAGGGCCAGCTCGGTGGCTTCCAGGCCGACCTCGTCCAGCGCGCGGACCACCACGGCCAGCTCGCGGGAGGACGTGACGGGGGCGGTGAGGGTGGCGCCGGCCGCGACCGGCTGCATCCCGGCGCGTTCCAGGGCCTCCTGCGCCTTGGGCACGTCCGAGGCGTCGTCCAGGGTGACGGTGACGGTGCGGCGGCCGACCTGGGCCTTCAGCTCGGCGCTGGTGCCGGCCGCGACGACCTTGCCCTGCGCCAGCACGGTGATCCGGTCGGCGAGGCGGTCGGCCTCGTCCAGGTACTGGGTGGTCAGCAGGACGGTCGTGCCGTCGTCCACCAGGCGCTCCACGACCTCCCACAGGCCCAGGCGGCTCGCCGGGTCCAGGCCGGTGGTCGGCTCGTCCAGGAAGACCACCTCGGGGTGGCCGACCAGGCCGGCGGCGAGGTCGAGCCGGCGCCGCATGCCGCCCGAGTACGTGCGGGAGGGGCGCTTGGCGGCCTCGGTGAGGTCGAACAGCTCCAGCAGCTCACCGGCGCGCGCCTTGGCCTCCCTGGTGGACGCGCCGAGCAGGCGGGCGATGAGGACCAGGTTGTCCAGGCCGGACAGGCCCTCGTCCACGGAGGCGAACTGGCCGGTGAGCCCGATCCGGCTGCGGACTTGGTGGGCCTGGCGGACCACGTCGAAGCCGGCGACGCGAGCCTGGCCCGAGTCCGGCGGGAGCATGGTGGTGAGGACGTTGACCAGCGTGGTCTTGCCCGCGCCGTTGTGGCCGAGCAGGCCCAGGACGGTGCCCTTCGGGACGGAGATGCTCACCCCGTCCAGCGCTTTTTGCGCGCCGAACGCCTTGCCGACGTCGGTCGCCTCGATCATCGGGTCGTTCACCGGTCTCCCCTCAGTACGCCGTGCAGGAAAAGCTCCACGAGCTGGTCGGTGTCGGCGGCGGAGTCCCCGAACCCGTCGCCTTGCATGCGGTTGGTGAACACCAGGCCGAGCAGGAGGCGGGCGGCCAGCTCGGCGTCCACGCGCAGGTCCGCCGCGTCCGGCTCGAACAGCCGCGCCACGCCCTCGGAGATGCGCTGCATCTCGACCGGCGGGCCCTTCTGCTTCTGGTGGTCGGGGTGGTAGCCGGAGTCGCGCAGGACGCTCATCAGCTTCCACATCCGGTCGAGGTAGCCCGAGACGGCGCTGATGGCCCACGACAGCCGTACGGGGAGCGTGGCGGCCTGGCGGGCGTCGTCGAGCAGGGCCAGTTCGGCGTCCACGGCGAGGACGGACTGCACGCAGGTGGCGAGCAGTTCCTGCTTGTCCTTGAACGCGCGGAAGACGGTGCCCTCCGCGATGCCCGCGGCCTTGGCGATCTGGCTGGTGGTGACGTTCGCGCCGTGGTCGAACAGCAGCGGCACGGTGGCCGCGACGATCGCCTCCCGACGGTTCTCGGGGCTCATCGCGGGGGCGCGCCTGCGCTTTTGCGTCGTGTCCTCGGGCATGGTGCCGACTGTATGAGTGAGTCCTCACTCATGTCAACGAGTGAGTGCTCACTCATTCGCGGTTGTCCACAGGTCCCGAGTTGTCCACAGATCGCCGGCTCGTCCTTTCCGCCCTGCTCAGTGCCCGGAAACCTGGTCTCACGGAGATCGCTCCGGTTCGGTCCAGTTCGGTTCGGTTCGAGGAGGACGTCATGGCTTACAACGAGACGCGCGTCACGCTCACCGGTTCCGTGGCGAGCGAGGTGACGTGCACGAAGGTGGGGACGGGCTACAGCCGCGCCAACTTCCGCATGCTGACCCGCGAGCGCTTCTGGGACGTCGAGCGGAGGCTGTGGGTGGACGGCAACCACATGTTCCTGTCGGTGACGTGCTGGCGGGACTTGGCCGACAACGTCAAGGCGTCGCTGGCCAGGCACGACCCGGTGGTGGTCGCGGGCAAGTTGACGGTGAAGGAGCTGCCGGAGGGCGAGCGCTACCGCCAGTTCATCGACGTCGAGGCCTACGCGGTCGGCATAGACCTGACGAGGTGCTCCGCCGCCATCACCAAGCCCCAAGCCCCACCCGACACGTCCACCGCCGCCAAGCCGCCGGACCGCACACCGCCGGACCGCACACCGCCGCGCGGCAAGCGGCCCGCAAAGCCACCCGAACCCGACAACCCGGCCACCCCGCCGGCCGCCGACCCGCCGCCCGCCGCCGACCCGCCCGCCGCCACGGTGGCCGCTGGCCACTCGGCCGCCGGTCAAACCGCTGCCGCCGGCCAACCCGCTGCCGCCGACCGACCCGCTGCCGCCGACCCACCGGCCGCCAGTCCACCCGCCCCCACCCCGACTCCCACCCCCGCCGGCCAACCCACCGTGGCCTCACCGCGTAAGGAGAGCGAAGCCCTCCGAACCCGCTCCAAGACCCGCTCACCCCTCAAGGAGGTGGACAAGGTGCCCTTCTAACCCCACCCGTCCCACCACGTGGACACAGCGCGCGAATCCACCGCTAGTGGAGCAGTCGGCAGCCGGTGCGCGGTGACGCTCGGCAGCGGGTCCGCGCAACCGAAGCCGCGGCCTGAGCCGTTCGGGGCATGAATGGCCGAAACGGGTCCGGGCACCGGCCGAGGTTGCACAATGCCCGTCGAGTGTCGCCGTCACCGAGCTGTCGAGGAGGGAGGTCGTGGGGTCGGCGTCCGTCGGCGGGTCCCGTGCAGGCATGAGGGCTTGACACCGCACCGAGTTCGCGCATCAGGCCGGATCCGCTGGTCACAGCGCCGCACCTGAGTGGTCACCGCACGCTGTTACAGGTGTGGGTGACCCACGTTCGCGTTAACTCTGCGTTGTCGCACCCTTCGTTGCCGGCGTCCGAGGTACTTGCCCGATCGGCACCGCTCTACGATCGCGGGCATGGCCGAGTTCATCTACACCATGAAGAAGGTGCGCAAGGCGCACGGGGACAAGGTCATCCTCGATGACGTCACGATCATGTTCCTCCCCGGTGCGAAGATCGGCGTTGTCGGTCCGAACGGCGCCGGCAAGTCGAGCGTGCTGAAGATCATGGCCGGCCTGGACACACCGGGCAACGGCGAGGCGTACCTCTCGCCGGGCTACACGGTGGGCATCCTCCAGCAGGAGCCGCCGCTCAACGAGGAGAAGACCGTGCTCGGCAACGTCCAGGAAGGCCTGGGCGAGATCAAGGTGAAGCTGGACCGCTTCAACGAGATCGCCGAGAAGATGGCCGTCGACTACTCCGACGAGCTGATGGAGGAGATGGGTGCCCTCCAGGAGGAGTTGGACCACGCCAACGCGTGGGACCTCGACTCCCAGCTGGAGCAGGCGATGGACGCCCTGCGCTGCCCGCCGCCCGACGCCGACGTCAAGACCCTGTCCGGTGGCGAGCGCCGCCGCGTCGCCCTGTGCAAGCTGCTGCTCAGCAAGCCCGACCTGCTGCTGCTCGACGAGCCCACCAACCACCTGGACGCGGAGAGCGTCCTGTGGCTCGAACAGCACCTCGCCCAGTACTCCGGTGCCGTCCTGGCGGTCACCCACGACCGGTACTTCCTGGACAACCTCGCCGAGTGGATCCTGGAGCTGGACCGGGGCAAGGCACACCCCTACGAGGGCAACTACTCCACCTACCTGGAGAAGAAGGCCGAGCGCCTCGCCGTCCAGGGCAAGAAGGACCAGAAGCTCCAGAAGCGCCTGAAGGACGAGCTGGAGTGGGTCCGGTCCGGCGCCAAGGCGCGCCAGGCCAAGTCCAAGGCCCGCCTCGGCCGCTACGAGGAGATGGCCGCGGAGGCGGAGAAGACCCGCAAGCTCGACTTCGAGGAGATCCAGATCCCGCCGGGCCCGCGTCTGGGCAACGTCGTGGTCGAGGTGGACAACCTCAAGAAGGGCTTCGGCGACCGCGTGCTGATCGACGGCCTGTCGTTCAGCCTGCCGCGCAACGGCATCGTCGGCGTCATCGGTCCGAACGGCGTGGGCAAGACGACGCTGTTCAAGACCATCGTCGGCCTGGAGGAGCCCGACGCGGGCACGGTGAAGATCGGCGAGACGGTCAAGCTGTCCTACGTCGACCAGAACCGCGCCGGCATCGACCCGAAGAAGAACGTGTGGGAGGTCGTCTCCGGCGGCCTGGACTACATCCACGTCGGCAACGTCGAGATGCCGTCGCGGGCCTACGTCAGCGCGTTCGGCTTCAAGGGCCCGGACCAGCAGAAGCCCGCGGGCGTGCTGTCCGGCGGTGAGCGCAACCGGCTCAACCTGGCGCTCACGCTCAAGCAGGGCGGCAACCTGATCCTGCTCGACGAGCCGACGAACGACCTCGACGTCGAGACCCTCGGCTCGCTGGAGAACGCCCTGGAGCAGTTCCCCGGTTGCGCCGTGGTCATCTCCCACGACCGCTGGTTCCTCGACCGCGTCGCCACGCACATCCTCGCGTGGGAGGGCACGGACGAGAACCCGGCGCAGTGGTACTGGTTCGAGGGCAACTTCGAGGGCTACGAGAAGAACAAGGTGGAACGCCTGGGCGCGGAGGCGGCACGTCCGCACCGCGTCACGTACCGCAAGCTCACACGAGACTGAGCCGAGGTAGGGACGATCGTGGCGGCGAGGGGCGAAGCGCAGGCGGACGTCGAGGTGAGCACGCTGGTCGTGCCCGCCTGGCGGCTGCGTTGGCGGGCACCGGAGCTGGCTCTGGTGCTGGGCGAGCGCGCGGTGGCGCTCGCCTCCGCCCGCCGCGACGAGGTCGACCGGTTGCGCGCGGAGTCGTTGGTGGTGTTCGCGAGCAACCAGGTGGGCCGGAGCGTCAAGGTCGCCGACCGGGCGTTGGACGCCCTCAAGGCGGCCGAGGCGGAGTCGGAGCACGAGACGGCGTGGCGGCTGCGGGTCGAACTGGCCCACAGCGCCCGCGCCGTCGGCGCGCCGCTGACCGGGTTCGCCGCGGTCCGGCCGGTGCTGGAGGCCGAGGGCGTCCCCGACGCGCTGCGGGCCTCGGCGCTGGTCCAGGCGAGCGAGTGCCTGGTGTCGGTGGGGCGCGGTTCGGCGCTGACCCAGGCGCTGGAGGAGGCCGACCAGCTCTACACCGCCGACCCGGTGCTCGACCACGACGCGGCGTTGCTGCTGCGCGGTCTGCTCCGCGCGTCGGCGGCCGGTCAACACCGCCGCTGGGGTGACCTGGAGGCGGCGATCGCGGCGGCCCGCGAGGGGATCGAACTGCTCGACCAGCTGGGCGACGCCGAGGCCGACAGCGGTCAGGTGCGCGGCAGCCTGGTCGTGGAACTGGTCTGCGCGCTCATGGACGCCGACAAGCACGCCGACGCGTCCGAGGCGGGCACCCCGTTCCTCGAACGCCCGGTGCGCGCCCCGTCGGCCACGCCCGCGGGGTGGTTGCGGCTCGCGCTGGCGACCCGCGTGCACCTGCCGGCGGGCCGCGTCGACCAGGCGCGCGACCTGTTGCGCGAGGCAGCCGACAGCGCGGAACGCCACCAGTTGGACACCCTGCTGGCCGAGAGCCTGTTGGCGTTGGCGCACGTGCACGAGGTGTCCGGCGACCTGACCGAGGCGCTGGCGGACCTGCGTTCGGCGCACGCGGCGGAACGCAGGCGGGCCAGGTCCGTCTACGCGGTCCGCGCGCGGCTGGCCGCCGAGTTCTCCGGCGTGCACCGCCAGCCGTCCGGCCTGCACGACCAGTTGGCGGCCCTGCTGCGCCGGGAGGCCGCGCCGGGCGAACACCGGGAAGCGGCGCTGCCCCCGGAGGTCAAGCAGCAACTGCGGCAGTGGCGTCCCGTCCAGGTCCACCGCACCGAGGGCCTGCGCGTGAAGCGGGCCCGGCGGGCCGCCGAGGACATGACGGTGGAAGGCATCTCGGCGGCCAGGGCCCACGCCGCCGACCGCTGGCGCCTGGTCCAACCCTTCGGCGACCCGATGGAAGCCGAACCCAAGCCCGGCGGCCGCCGCCGAGCCCCGGAACCGGACACCAAGACCCCCGACACCACCACCCCGGCCGCCGCGACTCCGGAAGCCCCGACCGCGGCTGCCACCACCCCGGCCGCCCCAACCCCGGCTGCCCAGACCCCGGAAACCACCCAGGGCCGCCCGGAGCACACCAGCACGGCCGAAGCCCGCCCCCGCCCCCGCGGCGGCACGTACCTGGAACAGGCCTTCGCCCACCACGAACGGCCAACCCCACCCCTCTTCCCACCCCTGCCCCCGGCGCTACAGCCCCACCCCACACCCCCGCCGCAGACGCCGCCCGCGCAGCTCGCGCCGACTCCGGAGCAGGCGACCCCCGCACCACCGCCGCTGCCGCCCGCCGCTCAGCCCGCGCCCAGCCCGGAGTTCGCCGCACCGCAGCCTCCGCAGACGACGGTCCCGCCCGCGACCGCTGTGCCGCCCGCGACCGCTGTGCCGCCCGCGACCGCTGTGCCGGCTAGCGCTGTGCCCGCGCCGCCGGCGAACCCTGCGCCCGCGCCGCCGGTGAAGCCTGCGCCTGCCGCCGCTCCGACGCCTCCAGTCGCGCCGCCCACTCCGACCACCCCGACCACCCCGGTCGCCCCGCCTGCGCCCGCCACTCCCGCTTCTCCGGCTGCGCCTGCTGCGGCCCCCGAGGCCGAGAGCGCCCCGCAGTTCCCGCCGCCCGCTCCGCCCTTCCCGGGAACGTCCTTCCCGGCGACCCCTTTCGCCTCGACGCCCATCACGTCCGCGGCTTTCTCGGCGTCCGAGCCGCAAGCCCCGGCCTCCGCGCACGAAGTGTCCGAGAATGCGCCCTCGCCGAAACCCGAGCTTCCCGCGCAACCCGAAGCGGCGCGGGAAGGCAGTGGTGAGCGGACTGTTTCCGCTGCCGGTCTCATCGCCGCCGCCGGTGCGGTGCGCAGTGGGCGGCGGCGGGCGGCTCGGGAGGCCGCTGAAGGGGAGGAGCAGGCCGTCGTTCCGCAGGGGTCCGATGGCGGGAGCGTGCTGGAGACCCTGAAGGCCGCCGGGCTCTTGGACTCCCAGCGTGCCGGCGGCCGGCGGCGTGCGCCCGAGGTGGAGGAGTCCGGGCCGTCGGACGACGAGGTCCAGTGGCGGGTCGAGGCTCCCCAGCGGTTGCGGGAGGGGGGCGACGTGGACATGTTCGACTCGCCCGCCATGGTCAAGCCCTCCGAGCCGGACGAGGACCTCCCGCCGGTCGGGCTCGGAGCCGCGTTCATCAAGGGACCGGTCATCCCCACGGCGCGCGTGCCCGAGCCGCTGCCCGAGCCGGAGATCGGGACCTCCGACAGCTTCCTCGGGTTCGGCGATGTCGAGCCGGATGAGCCGACGCACACCGAGCCGACGCCGATCGAGGCGACGCTGACCGAGCCGGTGGAGAGCGTCCCTGCGGAAACGCCGGAAGCCGAGATGCCGGAAACCGAAGCGCCGGTGGCCGAAGTGCCGGTGGTGGCCGAGCCGGTCGTCGAGGACGAGCCTGAACCAGCGGCCGTCGCGGAACCGGTGTCCACGTCCGAGCCCGAAGCGGTCGAGGAAGCACCGGCGGCAGGGCCGGACGGGGAGCCGTTCGTGCGCACGGTGGTCGTCGGCGGGCGGACCATCGACCTCACCGACGGGTCGCCCAGTGCCACGCGCGCCTCGCGCCGGCCCAAGAGCGACCTCAGCCTCGCCGAACTGCTCGCCGAAGCCCTCGTCGCCTACGAGGCCGGCCGCCGCGAGGACGAAGCCGCCCAAGCCCAGCACCAGCACAGCCACGAGGACAGCGCCGAGAGCACGGTCCCGATCACGCCGGTGGCCCCTCCGGTCACCGACAGCGAGACGACCGCGCCCATCGAGCGGGTCACCGCGGAACCGCCCCGGTGGACGTTGCCCGAAAGCTGACAAAAGGCAATTGAGGTTTTATTGAGGTTTCCCGCGGGTAACTTCCGCGGGACGCCGAAAATAGTCCGTGCGGACCGACTTTTCCACTTGACCGCAAGTGGCTCGATTCAGTGTCCAGGGTTGCTCCGACAGGGCGGAGCGAGTCTGGTTAAGTGGTGCGCGGACCCGGCACACAGAGGTGCCGGATAGCGTGGAGTCGCCTGAACATGACCTCGACTGGAGTCCCGTCCCGATCGGACCTCCCCACTCGCCACGACGCCGGTGCCGGCCGCACCCAGGCCAGTCCCGAACAAGCGCGTGACGAATTGATCGAACGGGCCGCCGCCGGCGCCCCCGAACTCGCCGACCTGATCCGGCTGTACTACCGCCACGTGCCCGCCGAGGAAGTCAACGACGACGACCCGGTGGACCTGGTCGGCGCGGTGCGCTCGAACTACCAGCTCGCCGAGACCCGCGTGCCGGGTCGCCCGGTGGTGCGCATCCTCAACCCCACCCGCGCCCACGACGGCTGGACGTGCCCCGCGACCGTGGTGCAGGTCGTCACCGACGACATGCCGTACCTGGTCGACTCGGTGGCCTCCGAGCTGACCCGCGGCGGCGTGCAGGTGCAGCGGGTGGTGCACCCGATCGTGGTGGTCCGCCGCGACCCGGTGACCGGCGCGCTCAACGAGGTCCTGCCCACCGCCGACCCGGCCGACCCGCCGGGCGACGCGATGGCCGAGTCGTGGATGTACATCGAGGTGGACCTGCTCACCGACCCGGACCGGGCCCGTGAGCTGGAGACCAAGCTGCACACCGTCCTCAACGACGTCCGCGAGGTCGTCGAGGACACCAAGAAGATGACCGACACGGCGCTCCACCTGGCCGACCAGCTCCAGGCCAGCCCGCCGCCCTTGAACAGCGAAGAGGTGGACGACGGCGCGCGCCTGCTGCGCTGGCTGGCCGCCGACCACTTCACCTTCCTGGGCTACCGCCAGTACGAGCTGGTCCGCGACGACCCGTCGACCGGCGGCGAACCCGCCCTCCGCGCGGTCCTGGCCAGCGGGCTGGGCGTCCTCAGACAGGACAGCCTCGCGGCGCGCAGCCTGACCGCGGGTCCCGACGCGGGCGCGCAGGCCCTCTCGCCCGAGCTGCTGGTGCTGACCCAGGCGAGCGCCCAGTCGAGCGTCCACCGGTCGGTCTACCCGTACTACGTCGGTGTGAAGACGTTCGACGCGGACGGCAACGTCACCGGCGAGCACCGGTTCCTCGGCGTGTTCTCCACGACCGCCCTGCACGAGGACGTCCTGGACATCCCGGCCATCGAGCGCCGGGTCCGCGACGTCATCCACCGCGCCGGCTTCCCGCTGCACTCCTACTCGGGGCAGCGGATGCTGGAGGTGATCCAGAACTACCCGCGCACCGAGCTGTTCTCGGTCGACACGGACACGCTCTACCAGACCGTCACCGGCGTCATCGCGCTCGCCGAACGCCGCCGCCTGCGGCTGTTCCTGCGCCGCGACCCGTACGGCCGCTTCTACTCGTGCCTGGTGTACCTGCCGCGCGACCGCTACACCACGACCTCCCGCCTGGCCATGCAGGAGGTGCTGATCGCCGAACTCGGCGGCGTCAACCTGGAGTACAGCGCCCGCGTCGGCGAGTCCGCGCTGGCCCGCGTGCACTTCATGGTGCACACCGACCCGAACCGCCAGGTCGAGCCGGACACCGGCTACATCCAGAACCTGCTCGCCGAGGCGGTCCGCTCGTGGGACGACCGCATGGTCGAGGCGGTGCTGGAGGCGCAGGGCGACGGCCTGGGCGCGGAGTCGGCCTCCGAGCAGGGCCTGCGGTTCGCCGCCGCGTTCCCCGAGGCCTACAAGGAGGACTTCACCGCCGCCGAGGGCCTGGAGGACTTCCGGCGCATCGAGGCGCTGGGCCGCGGCGACCTGGACATGCAGTTCTACGTGCCGCGCGACGCCGAGCCGGGGGAGCGGCGGTTCAAGCTGTTCCTCGCCGGCGCCCGGATCACGCTGTCGGACGTGCTGCCGATGCTCCAGCGCATGGGCGTGGTCGTCGCCGACGAGCGCCCGTACGAGCTGGTCCGCGAGGACGGCACGGAGTGCTGGATCTACGACTTCGGCCTGCGCATCGACCAGGTGACCCTCGACCGGCTGTCCCAGGAGGACCTGGAGTCGGTCCGCACCCGCTTCCAGGACGCGTTCGCCGCCGCGTGGCGCGGTGAGGCGGAGGTCGACGGCTTCAACACCCTCGTCCTCAAGGGCGGCCTGACCTGGCAGCAGGCCGCGATGCTGCGCGCCTACGCCAAGTACCTGCGCCAGGCGGGCGTCGCCTACAGCCAGGACTACATCGAGGACGCCGTCCTGGGCCACACCGAGGTCGCCACGGCCCTGGTGCGGCTGTTCGAGGCCCGGTTCACGCCGACCCTGGACGACGCCCACCGCGCGTCGCGCACCGAAGCCCTGGTCGCCGACATCACGGCCATGATCGACGACGTGACCAGCCTGGACGCGGACCGCATCCTGCGCAGCCTGCTCACGCTGGTGCAGGCGACGTTGCGCACCAACTACTTCGTGCGCGACGCCGACGGCAACCCCCGCCCGTACCTGGCGGTCAAGCTCGACCCGCGCGCCATCCCGGACCTGCCGCAGCCGCGGCCCCGGTTCGAGATCTTCGTGTACTCGCCGCGGATCGAGGGCGTGCACCTGCGGTTCGGCCCGGTCGCGCGCGGCGGGTTGCGCTGGTCCGACCGGCGCGAGGACTTCCGCACCGAGATCCTCGGCCTGGTCAAGGCGCAGGCGGTGAAGAACGCCGTGATCGTGCCGGTCGGCGCGAAGGGCGGCTTCGTGGTCAAGCGCCCGCCGGCCCCCACCGGCGACCCGGGCCTGGACCGCGAGGCGTTCATGGCCGAGGGCATCGCGTGCTACCGCATGTTCATCTCCGGCCTGCTGGACCTGACCGACAACCTCAGCTCGGGCACGGTCATCCCGGCCCCGCAGGTGGTCCGGCACGACGGCGACGACACCTACCTGGTGGTCGCGGCGGACAAGGGCACGGCGTCGTTCTCCGACATCGCCAACGAGGTGTCCCAGTCCTACGGCTTCTGGCTGGGCGACGCGTTCGCCTCCGGCGGCTCGGTCGGCTACGACCACAAGGCCATGGGCATCACCGCCAAGGGCGCGTGGGAGAGCGTGAAGCGGCACTTCCGCGAGCTGGGCGTGAACACCCAGGCCGAGGACTTCACGGTCGTCGGCGTCGGTGACATGTCCGGTGACGTGTTCGGCAACGGCATGCTGCTGTCCGAGCACATCCGCCTGGTGGCCGCGTTCGACCACCGGCACATCTTCATCGACCCCAACCCCGGCGCGGCCACCAGCTACGTCGAGCGCAAGCGGCTGTTCAACCTGCCGCGCTCCTCGTGGGACGACTACGACCGCTCGCTGATCAGCCCCGGCGGCGGCGTGTGGCCGCGCACCGCGAAGTCCATCCCGGTCAGCGAGCAGGCGCGCGAGGCGCTGGGCCTGCCCGAGGGCGTGGTGAAGCTGTCGCCGCAGGAGCTGATGAAGGCCATCCTGCTCGCCCCGGTGGACCTGCTGTGGAACGGCGGCATCGGCACCTACGTCAAGGCCGGCGCCGAGTCGCACGCCGAGGTCGGCGACAAGGCCAACGACGCCATCCGCGTCAACGGCGCCGACCTGCGGGTCAAGGTCATCGGCGAGGGCGGCAACCTGGGCCTGACCCAGCGCGGGCGCATCGAGTTCGCCCGCGCCGGCGGCAAGGTCAACACCGACGCCCTGGACAACTCGGCCGGCGTGGACTGCTCCGACCACGAGGTCAACATCAAGATCCTGCTCGACGAGCTGGTCCGCGAGGGCAAGCTCGACCAGCGGCAGCGCAACGAGCTGCTCGGCCAGATGACCGACGAGGTCGGCGAGCTGGTGCTGGCCGACAACTACTCGCAGAACCAGGTCCTGGGCGTGTCCCGGGCGCACGCCGCGCCGATGCTGTCGGTGCACGCGCGCCTGGTGGCCGACCTGGAGCAGCGCGGTCACCTGGACCGGGCGCTGGAGGCGCTGCCGTCGGCCGCCGAGTTCCGGGCGCTGGAGAAGGCCGGCGACGGCCTGACCTCGCCGGAGCTGGCGACGCTGCTCGCGCACGTCAAGCTCGCGCTCAAGGAGGAGGTGCTGGCCAGCGACCTGCCGACGATCGACGTGATCGCCCGCAGGCTGCCGGACTACTTCCCGACCGAGCTGCGCGAGCGGTTCGCCGACGCGATCGGCAGCCACCCGCTGGCCCGCGAGATCATCACGACCGTCCTGGTCAACGAGGTCGTGGACGGCGGCGGCGTGTCCTACGCGTTCCGGCTGGCCGAGGAGATCAGCGCGTCGGCGACCGACGCCGTGCGGGCCTACACGGTCGTCACGGCGATCTACGACCTGCCGTCGCTGTGGCGCGACATCCGCGCCCTGGACACCAGGATCGCCACCGACGTGCAGGACGACATGGTCCTGGAGAGCCGCCGCCTGCTCGACCGCGCGTCGCGGTGGCTGCTGACCAACCGCCCGCAGCCGCTGGCGGTCGGCTCGACCATCGCCCGGTTCGCCGGGGTCGTGGGCGAGCTGGCGCCCAAGACCCTGGACCTGTTGCAGGGCCGGGAGAAGGAGTCGGTGCTCGCGCACGTCGAGCGCCTGACGACGGCCGGCGTGCCGGAGGACCTGGCCCGCCGGGTCGCGGTGCTGCTGTTCACCTACGGCCTGCTGGACGTGACCGAGGTGGCGGAACTGGCCGAGCGCGAGGGCGAGGGCCACGGCGTGGGCCAGGAGCGCTCGCACCTGGAGACCGCGGAGCTGTACTTCGCGCTGTCCGAGCACCTGGACGTGGACCGGATGCTCAGCTCGGTGAGCGGCCTGGAACGCGGCAACCGCTGGCACGCCCTGGCGCGGCTGGCCCTGCGCGACGACTTCTACTCGTCCCTGCGGTCGATCACCATCGACGTGCTGCGCTCCAGCGAGCCGGGCGACACCCCGGCGGAGAAGATCGCGACGTGGGAGCAGGCCAACACCTCGCGCCTGGCCCGCGCCCGCGCGGCCCTGGAGGAGATCAACCGGGCGAGCCGCCTGGACCTGGCCACCCTCTCGGTGGCCGCCCGCCAGGTCCGCAGCATGATCCGCTAGGCACGGGCTGAAGGCCGGGGTTCCCGCGCGGAACCCCGGCCTTCAGCGTGTTCAGGCGAAGAGGACCGACCTGAACAGGGTCTTGTCCGAGCCCCTGCCGACCTTGGCGGCCAGCTCGAAGGAGTCGGTCCCCACGCAGCCGGAGGCCTTGAACCCGATGGCCCTGACATTGGTCTGGTTGCGGGGGCGGAACGCGTGCGCGTCGGGCGTGTTGGCGACTTCGGGGACCTCGATGCACACCGGCGCGTTGTCCGGATCGATCAGCTCGGCCTTCCGCGTCTCGCCGGCCGCGTCGGTGTACCGGTAGCTGAACTCGCCCTCGGCCGCGGACGCGGTCCCGGCGATCGTGAGGACCAGTGCGACAGCACTGGCTGTGGAGACCAACGTGGTGCGCAGGCGCATCGGACCGGATCCTTTCAACGGGGGATGCTCACGCCAACGTCCCTGGTCACAGCGGTCTCCGCGCGCCGGTCCACCCGACCGTGCGACGCCGTGTCATCTGCCCGGGTGAGCGTCTCCGCGCTAGGGCCGCCAGGTGTCGTTCAGCGTCGCGGGTGCGGTCGCCGTGCGGTTCGCGCCGCTCTCCCACGTCACCGCGCCGGACGAGTCCTTGCGGATGTACTTGTACTGGAACGCCGTCCCGGCCGGCACCGCCACCGAGCCCCGCCACACCGGGTAGGACGCCGACGACAGCGCCACCGCGTTCGCCGTGTTCCACGCCCCCAGCGACGGGTGGTCGCCGACCACGAAGATGTTCTGCCCCAACGACGTCGTGGCGTTCACCGCGAACGACGTGCCCGACGCCGACGACGTCGCGCCGACGTGCAGCGCCAACGCCGCACCCGCGCCCACGGTGGCCGTGAAGCGGCCGGCCGAGTCCACGGTCACCGGTGAGCACCCGGACTTCTGCACGTCGCAGTACGTGCCGGCGGGCAGCGAGGTCTGGAAGGTCCGCGTCAACGCCGACGTCTCCCGGTTCACCACCACGTACCCGCGCGTCCCGCGCCCGAACGCGATGGCGTCCGCCCCGTTGTCCCACCAGTTCACCACCGACGTCCCGGCGACGGTGTTGCGGAACTTCACCATGTTCGCGATCTGCGCCCACCGGTGCTGGCACTTCCAGCCCACGTAGCACTCCGAACCACCGGGCGGGCCGGCGTCGTGGTCGGTGAACTCGTAGCCCGAGTACACGTTCGGGGCACCGTAGGGCCACGCCAGCATGAACACGTTCGCCAGCGTGTAGGTCGAGCCGTCCTTGTACGTCAGCGTCGAGCCGTTGCGCTCGGTGTCCCAGTTGTCCACGAACGACCGCGCCTGCCCCGACGGCAGGTAGCCCCACGCCTGCCCGAAGTTGCTCAGGTAGGCCAGGTTCTCGTTCTGGAACACCCGCTTGAGGTCGTAGGCGTAGCGGAACTCGTCCACGTCGCCCGACCCGGTGTACTCGCCGGGCTGCACGGCCTCGCCCGTGCCGTAGATCACCTCGTGCACCCAGAAGATCCCGGGGTTGGTCAGCTTGCCCTTGATCGCGGCCAGGTCGGCGGCGGCCATGTGCTTCGCCGCGTCCACGCGGAAACCGTCCACGCCCATCGCGATCAGCCGGTTCAGGTACGCGGCGATGGTGTTGCGCACGTACTCGCTGCCCGTGTTCAGGTCGGACAGCCCGACCAGCTCGCAGTTCTGCACGTTGTCGCGGTTGCGGTAGTCGGTGATGTGGGCCCGGCAGGAGTGGAAGTCCCAGTCGCTGTAGTAGCCGGGGTAGTTGTACTTCGAGTACGACGAGCCGCCGGTCCCGACGCCGGACCCGGCGCTCATGTGGTTGATCACCGCGTCCGCGATGACCTTCACGCCCGCCGCGTGGCAGGTGTTGACCATGTCGCGGAACGCGGCCTCGTCCCCGAGCCGGCCCGCGATCCGGTAGCTGACCGGTTGGTAGGAGGTCCACCACTGGTGGCCCTGGATGTGCTCGGTGGCGGGCGACACCTCGACGAACCCGTACCCGGCGGGGCCCAGGGTGGACGTGCACTCGGCCGCCACCCGGTGGAACGGCCACTGGAACAGGGTCGCGGTGACGTCCTTCGGACCCGGCGGTGTTGCAAAACTTTGCGGAACGACCAGCAGGCTGAACAGCACGGCCGCGCACAGCAGGAAGGCGCGTTTGACTGAGGAAACCACGTTGTCTCCTTCGGCAGGGATGTGCTCTAGGTCATACCATCTGCGGGACTTGCTGAAAACACTTGCAAAGTATTTCATCGGTCCCGCCACTCCCGGAGGAAGGACGGAACCCATGAGCCAGGACTGGTGGCGCGAGGCCGTGATCTACCAGGTCTACGTGCGCAGCTTCGCCGACTCGAACGGCGACGGCGTCGGTGACCTGCCCGGCATCCGCTCCCGCCTCCCGTACCTCGCCGACCTCGGCGTGGACGCGGTGTGGATCACCCCGTTCTACTCCTCGCCACAGGCCGACGGCGGGTACGACGTCGCCGACTACCGCGCGGTGGACCCCATGTTCGGCGACATCGAGGACGCCCGCGCCCTCATCGCCGACGCGCACGACCTCGGCATCCGGGTCATCGTGGACCTCGTCCCGAACCACACCAGCAGCGAGCACGAGTGGTTCAAGCAGGCCCTCGCCGCCGCGCCCGGCTCCCCGGAGCGCGCCCGCTACCACTTCCGCGACGGCGACGGCGACCAGCCGCCCAACGACTGGGAGTCCATCTTCGGCGGCCCCGCCTGGACCCGCGTCCCCGACGGCCAGTGGTACCTGCACCTGTTCGCCCCCGAGCAGCCCGACCTGAACTGGGAGCGCCCGGAGGTCCGCGAGGAGTTCCTGGACGTCCTGCGCTTCTGGTTGGACCTGGGCGTGGACGGCTTCCGCATCGACGTGGCGCACGGTCTGGTCAAGGCCGACGGCCTGCCCGACGTGGGCCGCACCGAGCAGCTCAAGCTCCTGGGCACCGAGGCGCTGCCGTTCTTCGACCAGGACGGCGTCCACGAGATCTACCGCGACTGGCGCAAGGTCCTCGACTCCTACCCGGGCGTCCGGGTGGGCGTGGCCGAGGCGTGGACGCCCAGCCCCGAGCGCACCGCCCGCTACCTGCGCGCGGACGAGCTGCACCAGGCGTTCAACTTCCACTACCTGACCGCCGAGTGGGACGCCGCGGCGCTGCGGACCGTCATCGACGAGTCCCTGGCCGCGATGGCCCCGGTGCAGGCCCCGACCACGTGGGTGCTGTCCAACCACGACGTGCAGCGCCACGTCACCCGCTACGGCAGCCTGGCCCGCGCCCGCGCCGCCGCGCTGCTCATGCTGGCCCTGCCCGGCTCGGCCTACGTCTACCAGGGCGAGGAGCTCGGCCTGCCCGAGGTGCTGGACCTGCCCGAGGAGGTCCTGCAGGACCCGGTGTGGGAGCGCTCGGGCCACACCGACCGGGGCCGCGACGGCTGCCGCGTCCCGATCCCGTGGACCACCGACGGCCCGTCCTACGGCTTCGGCGACGGCGGCTCGTGGCTGCCGCAGCCCGACACCTGGGGCGCGCTGAGCGTCGCCGCCCAGCAGGAGGACCGGTCCTCGACCCTGCACCTGTACCGGGACGCCCTGCGCATCCGCCGCGACCACCCCGCGCTGGGCCAGGGCACGGACGTCGAGTGGCTGGACACCCCGGCCGGCGTCCTCGCCTTCCGCCGCCGCGGTTTCACCTGCGTGGTGAACCTGGGCGCGGAGGAGGTCGAGGTGCCCTTCGCCGGCGAGGTCCTGCTCGCCTCGGGCGACCACCGCACCACCGACACCACGCTGGTGGTGCCGTCTGACACGACGGTGTGGTGGCACCGGCCGTAGAGTCACCCGGTGTGACAGCGCGGCTCAGTGACATCGCGACCCAGGCAGGCGTGAGCGAGGCGACGGTCAGCCGGGTGGTCAACGGCAAGCCGGGCGTCTCGCCCGCCACCCGGCAGGCGGTCGTCGCCGCGATGGACGTGCTCGGCTACGAGCGCCCACCCCGCCTCCGGCAGCGCAGCGCCGGGTTGATCGGGCTCATCACACCCGAGCTGAACAACCCGATCTTCCCGGCGTTCGCCCAGGTCATCGAGCAGGTGCTCAGCCGCGACGGGTTCACCCCCGTCCTGTGCACCCAGACCCCGGGCGGCTCCACCGAGGACCAGTTGACCGAAATGCTGGTCGACCGGGGCGTCACCGGCATCGTCTTCGTCTCCGGCCTGCACGCCGACACCACCGCCGACACCGACCGCTACGTGAAGCTGGCCGGCCGCGGGGTGCCGTTCGTGATGGTCAACGGCTACACCGACCGCGTCAAGGCCCCGTTCGTCTCGGTGGACCACCGGGCCGCGGTCCGCCTCGCCGTGAGCCACCTGCAGGACCTGGGCCACGAGCGGATCGGCCTCGCGGTCGGCCCGTCGCGGTTCGTCCCGGCCCAGCGCATGGTCGAGGCCTTCACCCAGCTCGACCGCGACCCGGCGTGGGTGGAGCACTCGCTGTTCACCGTCGAGGGCGGCCAGGCGGCGGCGGACAAGCTCTACGACCGGGGCTGCACGGCCGTCGTGTGCGGCAGCGACCTGATGGCCTTCGGCGCGATCCGCGCGGCCCGCCGCCGGGACCTGCACGTGCCCGGCGACATCTCCGTGGTCGGCTTCGACGACTCCCCGCTCATCGTCTTCGCCGACCCGCCGCTGACCACGATCCGCCAGCCGGTGGAGGCGATGGGCCAGGCGGCCGTGCACGCGCTGCTGGAGGAGATCGGCGGCACCCCGGCCCCGCACGCGGAGTTCGTCTTCCAGCCGGAACTGGTGGTCCGGGGTTCCACCGGGGCCAGGCGATGACCGTTCTGGCGCAACGCATGCGCGCCCAACGCCTGTCCGACCGGCCGAGCACCACCGACGAACTGCTGGACTCCGTCCTGGCCCTGCAGGCCCAGGACGTCAACGCCCTGCGGCTGGCCGCGCGAGCCAGGGGCGTCCACGACCTGACCGGCGACGTCGTCCGCACCTGGGCCATGCGCGGCACCCTGCACCTGCTCAGGAGGGACGACCTCTGGGTGCTGGGCCCGCTGTCCCCGGTCAACGTCCACCGCGGGAAGCGCCGGCGCGAGGAACTCGGCCTCACCGACGACCTCTGCGCCCGAGCCCTCCCGGCCCTGCGCGAGGTCCTCACCGATCCCCTGCCCCGGCAGGACGTCGTCGCCCGCCTGGCCGAGGTCGGCATCACCCTCGAC
Organism: Saccharothrix sp. NPDC042600; assembly: GCF_040647305.1. NCBI lineage: Bacteria > Bacillati > Actinomycetota > Actinomycetes > Pseudonocardiales > Pseudonocardiaceae > Saccharothrix > Saccharothrix sp. NPDC042600. Next base: position 42,814 of record NZ_JBEZBW010000004.1, read on the forward strand.
CCGAAGTCCCAGGCACCGGCCCACTTGATGGCCTACGCGGCGGCCAACGGCGTCCTGTACCGGACCCTGGACGACCGGTACGCACTCCTGACGGACATCCCGGAACCCGGCACGGTGGAACAGTTGTGGCGGCGCTACCGACGCGCCTACGGCCCGGCCACGGTGGCCGACTTCGCGGCGTGGAGCGGCCTGCCCAAGTCTCAGCTCCGCGACCTGCCCGAGATCGAGGACGAACCGGCCACCCCCACCGGCACCACCCGCATGCTCGGCCACTTCGACACGTACCTGTTGGGCTACAAGGACCGCAGCCTCGCCCTGGACCCGGCGCACGCGAGCCGGATCCAGACCGGCGGCGGCGTCCTGACCCCGCACGTGGTCGTGGACGGCCGCGTGGTGGCGACGTGGCGGCGCACCGGAACCGGTTTCGAGGTCGACGCCTTCGGCCCGCGCCCGGACCTGGACCGGGAGATCGCGGACCTCAGCCGGTTCCTGGGCGTGGACGGCGCTCCAACCTGGGCTTAGCGGTCGGATAGGGTCACGTGGATCCGTCCGACATGGGAGGCGCGTTCAAGTTGGGTGTGTTCGTCACGGGAGTGCGTCCGAGGTGGTCGGACATGGACGCGTACGGCCACGTCAACCACGCCAACACGGTGACCCTGCTGGAAGAGGCGCGGATAGACCTCCTGTTCACCGAGGCGGCGCGGCACGGCGTGCCGGACATGGCCGAGGGCGTGGTGGTGGCCCGCCTGGTGGTCGACTACCTGGCCCCGCTGGTGTTCACCGGTGACGAGATCGTGGTGGAGATGTCGGTCCGGGAATTGAAGTCCGCGTCCTTCACGTTGGACTACACCGTACGCAACGGGCGCCGGGAGGGGAGCCCGGTGGTCGCGACCGCCGAGACCCTGATGGTGCCCTACAACCTCACGGCCGGACGCCCGCGCCGTCTATCAGAAGCCGAACGCGACTTCCTCGCGGGCTGGCGTGCCGGAGGCAACGGTGCCTGAACTGGTCCTGGCCGACCCGTCCGAGCGAGACGACCTGGGCGCGTTCGTGGCCCGAGCGGTCCGCCTGGACGCGACCACCGTCGTCCGCCTGCGCAACCGCCCGTCCGGCGACCTCCTGGACGCCTGGGTGGCGACCCCGTTCGACACCCTGGCCACCCGCACGGTCGCCGGCCGCATCACCCCCGGCGACGTCACGGTGTCCGGCACGGACCTGCTGACGGGCCTGGCGGTCGTGCGCAGCGAAACCATCGACCCGGGCGCACCGAAGGACCTGCTGTGGCGCTCGGCCCTGCCCCCGGCCGAGGGCTGGCAACAGGTGGACCGCCTGCCGGGCAACGTGGTGTCGGACCTGGCCGAACAGGGCGTGGCGGTAGCCCGCGAGAACACCGGACCGCACGGGACGCCACCGGCGTCGTTGCTGGACCAGACGGTGCTGACGGTCAGCGGGTCGGGGTTGGACGTGAAGGTGCCGCTGCGGTGCCTGTTCGCGTTGTCGGGGATGGGTTTCCTGGGCGGCGACGACGTGCGGGTCACGGCAACGGACTCGTGGCTGCGCATCGATGCCCGTTTCGGCGCGGTAGTCCGCCGCCGCCACTCCATGCTCCCGCTCCTGGTCTGACCCTGGCTCCTCGGTCTGACCCCCGCGCCGCTCCGCCCTTTCGCGCGAAGCGCGCCCCGCCGCGCAGCGGCGGTTTTGGTTTGGGCTCCCAGCCACAAGGGGCCTTCGTGTTCCCCACCGTATGACCTGCCCGAAGGGCTACCACACTTTTCGGGGGTCGGGCCAAAAAGTTTTGCGAGGAACGAGCAAAAGTTTTTCGACCGACCCCCGAAAAGTGTGGTTGGCTCCGCCAGGTCATGCGGTGGGGAACACGCAGGCCCTTCCCCCCACTGGAGGCCTCCCGGCCGCTTTTATCTTTAGAGCGCGAAGCGCGTTCGAGCTTGAGAGCGCGGAGCGCGTTGCGTGAGGACCCGCGAAGCGAGGGCTTGAGAGCGTCAGCGTTCAGTTCAAAGATCAAAAGAGCCTCGCCGGCGGGCGAGCCACCAAAGATGACACAACTGCCAAAGCGGGGGCTTCTTGCTTGTGTCATCTCCGCATGACCCGGCAAAGCCAACCACACTTTTGGCCGGGTGCCGCTAAATTTTTTGCTCGTTCCTCACAAAAAATTCGGCTGCACCCGACCAAAAGTGTGGTAGCCCTTCGGGCGGGCCATACGGAGATGACACAAGCAAGAAGCCCGGCTTGGGTTGTGTCCTCTCCGGTGGACTGCCCGCTTGCGGCTTCGCCGCCCCCGTGGGGCGTTTGTGCTTAGGGCAGTAGGCCGGTTAGCAGGAGGTCCAGGCGGGTGTTGTGGTGGTCTGGGCGTAGGCGGTCGCTGCCGGTCAGTGTTGCCAGGCCGTGTAGGGCGCTCCACAAGACCTCGGTGAGGGTTTCCAGGTCTCGGTTGCCGGCCAGGGGTTGCACTACCGAGACGAAAGCGCCGAAGGCCGCCTTCAGTTCCGGTGGTGACTCCGGGGTGCCGAACGGGATGTCGGTGCGCTGCACGAACATCGCGTCGTAGAGGGCCGGGCGGGTTCGGGCGAAGTCCAGGTAGGCCTCGGCCACCGCGCGCAGGGCGGCCACGGGGTCCGGGTGTGCGTCCCGGGCTTCCGTCAGGGTTTGTGCCAGGTCGCCGCAGCCCTGGATCGCCACGGCGGACACGATCGCGTCCTTGCCCTTGAAGTGGCTGTAGAGCACGGGCTGGCTGTACTCGACCCGTTCCGCCAGCCGGCGCGTGGTCACCGCCTCCCAGCCCTCCGTCTCGGCCAGGTCCCGGGCCGCGTTGACGATCAGGCGGTGGCGTTCGGCGCGTTCGCGTTCACGGCGCTGTTGGATGGACACACCCCGATGCTAGCACCGCTAGACAAGCGAGCGGCGGCCATCTAGTGTTGCTCTCACACCTAGCAGCGCTAGAAACTGGAGCATCGAATGAAGCGCCTCAACACCGTCCTGGCCGTCCTCGTCGTCCTCGCGGGCTTCTACTTCGGCCTGGGCTTCCTGCTCGACGGGGTGGGCGCGGCCTCGGGGTTCGGGATCACGCCGTGGCCCACCGACGAGGGCACGGGCTACTACATCGTCAAGGGCGTGCGGGACATCGCCTACGGCACAACCGCCCTGATCCTGCTGCTCATGAACCACCGCAAGGCGCTGGGCTGGGTCATCCTCAGCGACGCGATCATGCCGATCGGCGACTGCGTCGCGGTCGCCACGCACGGCGGCACGGTCGGGTACGCGCTGGCCGTCCACGGGTCGGCGGCCGTCATGGTCGTCCTGATCGGCGTGCTGCTGCTGGTCGAACAGCGCCGCGCGGTCACGTCCGCCCGGTGATCAGGCCCGTCCGGTAGGCCATCGCGATCGCCTGGGTCCGGTCGTGCAGGCCGAGTTTCGCCAGGGCGTGGGAGATGTGCGACTTCACCGTCGCCTGGCTGCGGTGGATCGCCTTCGCCGCCTGGCCGGTGGTCAGGCCGCTGGCCAGGAGCCTGAGCACCTCCAGTTCTCGGGCGGTGAGCAGTTCGAACCGGTCGCTGCCCTGGGTGCGCGGGGCGGGCAGGCACGACGTGAGCTGGTCGAGCACCTGCCCGGCCAGCGACGGGGCCACGAAACCCTTGCCCTCGGCCACCGCCCGGACGGCCTCGACCACGTGCCACGCGGAGTCGCTGCACAGCAACAGCCCGCGCGCGCCGTCCCGGACCGCCCGCTCCACCTCCTCGGCGGAGGCGTCCCGGCACAGCACCACCACCGGCAGCCCGGTGAACGCGCCGCCCGCCCGGCCGCTGACCACCAGGTCGGGCCGGGTGTCGCGGCGGACGGCGGCGGGGTCGTCGCCCGGCGCGGTCTCGCCGACCACGGTGATGCCGGGTTCGGCGTCGAGCACGATCCGCAGGCCGGTGCGGATCAGCTCGTTGTCCTCGTCCAGCAGCACCCGGCAGGGCGGCGCCGCGCCGTTGCGGCGCACACCCGGCACTTCTGCAGCCATCCACTCGCCCCCAACGCGCTCACGGGTCTGGCCAGGGCCCGATGATGCCTCCCGGAATGTGGGAGCCGCACCCGTGCCGACCACAAAAGCGGGCGGACGGCTTCGGGGTCCCGCCACCGCGACCACCCGGGTAGCGGACTGTGACCGCCGCCTCACCGGTACGGCGGTTGCGTCGGCACGGCGGGACGGGGCGTGAACGTCCAGCGCAACCGGTCCACCGCGGCCGGCAGCGTGTCCGTGCGGTCCAGCCGGGCGAGCGCGCGCAGCGTGCCGCGGTGCTCGCGGTACCAGGACAGCCCGCCGGACCGCCGGGTCGTCAGCTCCCGCACCTGCTCGCGGTAGCGGTCCACGACCCGCTGCACCGCCGCCGCCGGGTCGGCGTCCGGGTCCGCGCCCGCGCCGTGCAGCCGGACCAGCGCCGCGACCCGGTACCGGTTGTGCGGCAACGGTTCCAGCAGCCCGGCGTCCACCAGCCGCTCGGCCGCGCAGCGCGCCGGGCCCTCGGCGGTGTCCAGCAGGGCGGCCACGGTCCACGCCGTCACCACCGGCAGGTCCAGCTCCGCCAACAGGGTCAGCGCGGTCACCGCCGTCCGGTCGCCGTCGGCGCGCAGCCGCCGCACGCACGACCCGAGCAGCTCCCGCACCCCGGTCAGCACCTCCAGCCGCTGCCCCGGGTCGGCCAACCGGTCGGCGAGGTCGGCGACCGTCCACTCCGGACGCGCGGCGAGCCGGCCGCCGGCCACCCGCACCGCCGGCGGCAGGCACTCGCACCACGACACCACCGCCGCCGCCGGTTCCGGCTCGGCGTCCGCCCGCTCGTGCCCGACGACCCGCCGCAGCAACCCCACCGCCGCCGCGACCGGCAGCCGGCCCAGCCGCAGCTGCCGGTACCCGTCGGCCGCGCCGACCGCCGCCCGCCCGGTCAGCACGGCCGCGCATCCCGGTGGCAGCAACGGTTTCACCTGCTCCGCCGCACGCACGTCGTCCAGCACCAGCAGCACCCGGCGCTCCGCCACCACCGCGGCCCACTGCGCGGCCGGCCGCGATTCGCCCAGTGGCACACCGAAGGCGTCCAGCAGAGCGGTCAGCGCGTCCGCGGGGTCCAGCGGGTGGTCGGTGGAGCCGCGCAGGTCCAGGTGCACCCGGCCGTCGGGGAACCGGTCCGCCACCGCGTGCGCCGCCCGCAACGCCACCGCGCTCTTGCCCACGCCCGCCATGCCGTGCACGGCGCACACCGCGCCCTCGGCCAACGCCGCCGCCACCCGCGCCACCTCGGCCTCCCGCCCGTGGAACACCGGGTCGCACGCGGGCAGCAGGTCCGGCGCCTGCCGGGACGGCGGCGCGGCGCGCAGGCCCACGTCCTCGGCCAGGATGCGGGCTTGCAGGTCCCGCAACGGTTTGCTGGGCTCCACGCCGAGTTCGTCGATCAGCAGCCGGCGCAGGTCGCGGTACGCGCCCAGCGCGTCGGCCTGTTGTCCCGACCGGTACAGCGCGACCATCAGGTGCTCGTGCAGCCGTTCCCGCAGCGGGTGCTGGGAGATGACGAGCTTCAGCTCCGGCAGCACCTCGTCCGGCTCGCCCAGCTCGATCCGCAGCCCCAGCCGCATCTCCTCCACGGTGAGCCGGGACTCCTCCAGCCGCGCCCGCTCGGCCATCACCGACTGGGTGAACGACACGTCCGCCAGCGGTTCGCCGCGCCACAGCTCCACCGCCGCGGTGAACGCCTCCAGCGCGCCCGGCAGGTCGTCGGCCGCCCGCCGCACCCGGCCCACGTCCACCAACCGCTGGTACTCCGCCAGGTCCAGCGCGCCGGGCGGCACGGTGAGCTGGTACCCGCCCGGCCGGGTCACCAGCGCCCGCCCGGCCTCGTCGCCCAGCGCGGCGCGCAGCCGCCACACGCAGCCCGCCAACAGGTTCTTCACCCGCGAGTACGGCCGGTCGCCCCACAGCTCGGCGTGCAGCTGGGCCACCGGGACCACGCGGTTGGCGTGCAGCAAGAGCAGCGCCAGCAACGTGCGCTGCTTGGTCGACCCGATCGACCGCCACCCGTCGCCGCAGGAGAACTCGACCGGCCCCAGCAACCGGAACCGGGCGCCGCCGAACGCCGAAGTCGCCAACGACCCTCCCCACCCGAACGATGCTCAACAATCGCACACCGGGAATCGTTGGCACATCAGGACAATCGTCGGGCAAGACCTACACCCGAGGTGAGCCGGCGTCCGTTCCCGGCGCGACTGCGGACGAGGGTGTCTCCACTTTCGGTGGAGAACCCACCAGTTCGGCCAGGCGCGACCGGTCCACTTTGCCGTTGGCGTTGACCGGGAACCCGTCGAAATGACGGTAGGCGAAGGGCAGCATGTAGACCGGCAGGCGGCGGCCCGCGGCCTGCGCCAGCTCCCGGTCCAGGCCGGGCGCGCCGGTGTAGCAGGCGTGCAGCACCAGGTCCCCGCCGGCGCCGGGCACCGCGACCACCACGGCGTCGTGGACCCGGTCGTGGCCGCGCAGCACGCCCTCGACCTCGCCCAGCTCCACCCGGTAGCCGCTGATCTTGACCTGGTGGTCCACCCGGCCCACGTGCACCAGCAGGCCGTCCTCCTCCCGCACCCGGTCGCCGGTGCGGTACCAGCGCGGGCCGTCGGTCGTGACGAACCTGCCCGCGTCGGCCGCCGGGTCCACGTACCCGTCGAACCGCTGCTCGCCGCGCACGCACAGCTCGCCCTCGCGCGCCGGCCGCCCGTCCTCGCCCAGCACCACGGCCTCGACGTGCGGGTAGACGTGCCCGATGGGCAGGGTGCCGTTGGACGTGCGCGGCCACTGGTCGGGGTCGGCGGGCAGGCGGTAGTCGGTGACGGTGACCGTGGTCTCGGTGGGCCCGTAGACGTTCATGATCACGCTGTTCGGCGCGGCCGTCGCCCACGCCCGCGCCTGCTCGTGGGTCAGCCGCTCGCCGCCGAAGATGCTCCACCGCAGCCCCGGCATCACCCCGGGCCGCAACGCGCGCAGCCGCCGCGCGATGGAGATCACCGACGGGACGGAGAACCAGTGCGTGATCCCGCGCCCGGCCACGAACCGCACCGGCACCAGCAGCTCGTCGGCCTGCGGCACCACCACGGTCGCCCCGGACGTCCAGGCCACGAACAGGTCGAACACGGAGATGTCGAAGGTCAGGTCCGCCGCCTGCGACACCCGCGCGCCGGGGCCGACCTCGTAGCGCTCGGCGCAGAAGGGCAGGTAGGTCGCCAGGTTGCGGTGCTTGATCGGCACGCCCTTCGGCGTCCCCGTCGAGCCGGAGGTGAACAGGACGTAGGCGACGGCGTCGAGGTCGTCGGGGACCGGGCCGCGGTGCGGCGGCGGCAGGTCGCGCAGCTCGGCGACCGGGCCGGTGGTCACCGCGGCGGCGGTCTCCGCGCCCCGGTCGTCCACGATCACCACGTCCACGCCGGTCTGCTCGCACATGGTCCGGTTGCGCGCCGGCGGGAACGCCGGGTTCAGCGGCACCACCGCCGCGCCCAGCCGCAACGCGCCCAGGTAGCCGGCGTAGGCGGGCAGGCTGCGGGCGGCGAGCAGCCCGACCACGCGCGGGGTGCCGGCGCGGCTGAGCAGGGCGGCGGTCCGCTCGGCCAGCTCGACCAGCTCGCGGTAGGTCAGGGCGTCGTCGCCGACCTCCAGCGCGGTCCGGTCGGGGTGGCGGCGGGCGGTCTCGGCGACTCGGGTGAACAGGGTCGTCATCGGGTCTCCCGGAGGCTGCGGACGGCGTCGGCGACCCGGGCGACGGCGGGGGCGCGCAGGACCGTCCAGTGGTCGGCGGCGACCCGCACGACCCGGGTGTCGTCGGGCAGGTGGGCGCGCCAGCGGGTCACGTCGTCGTCGGTGAGGTCGGCGGCGATCACCGTGGCGGCGGTCCGGGTCCTCTTCTCGGAGACGTGGGCCGCGCCGGCGCGGGCGTGGCGGCGGTAGGCGTGCCAGCGGTCCACCAGGGCCCAGGCGGGGACGTCGTCGCCGGTCACGGCCAGGTGGGCGGCGAGGGCGCGGACGGCGAGGGTGTCGTCGTCGGAGTCGGGGGCCTTGAGGTCGGTGACCATGGCCGCGAAGTCGGCGGTGGTCGGGTGGTCGGGGTGGCCGGTCGGGGGTGGGGTGTCGATGAGCAGGAGGGCGGCGTCGTGGGCCATCTCGTGGGCCACCAGGCCGCCGAAGGACCAGCCGGCGATGACGTCGGGGGCCTGGCCTGAGAGGTCGGCCGCGTAGGTGGCGGCCAGGGCGGTGACGGTGGTGTGGGTGGTGCGGTCCTGGGAGGCGGTGACGCGCCAGCCGGGGAGGGCGTCCACCAGGTCGCGGAAGTCCTGCGGGGAGCCGCCGGCGCCGTGGACCAGGTGCAGGTGGGGGCCGGTGGTGTCGCGCAGGACGACCAGGGTGGTCGGGGTGTCGGTGCGGCCCTGGCCGGCCAGGCGGCGCGGGGTGGGGTCGGCGAGCCAGGCGATGAGGTCCGGGCGTTCGCCGGTGGCCGCTTCGACGGCCGCGGCCAGGTGCAGGACGGTGAGGGAGGTGCCGCCGGCGGCGAAGAAGTCCTGGTCGGGGGAGGTGGGCGGGTGGCCCAGGACCTGCCGCCACGCGTGGGTGATCGCCGGCGGGAGGGGCCGGTCCTGGGGTGGGGTGGCGGTGGGGCGCGGCCTCCGGCCCCCGGTTCCATTGTCCCACGGGGGACCGACAATTCCGGGTTCGGCGGGCGTGCGGGCTTCGACGGTTTTGGTGCGCAGGGGGAGGGAGCTGATCGGGTCGGTTGGCGCCGCGGCCAGGACCGTGTCGAGGTCGTGCAGGAGGCGCAGGGTGGTGGCCCGGTCGTAGCGGTCCTCGCTGTACTCGACCTCGATGACGATCCCGTCGTCGGTGTCCCAGTAGCCGATGGTGAAGTCGGCTCGGGCCGCGCGGTTGGGGCTGCGGTGCGGGGTCAGGGGGATGGGGCCGAGGCTCAGGCCCGAGGACAGGGGGCCCAGGTGGGTCAGGACCACCGGCGGGATGTCGCCCAGAGCGGCCTTGGTGTGGTCCGGGAGTTCGGCGAAGACCTTCGGGTAGGGGGCGGTCTGGTGGGACAGCATCTGCCACACGGTGTCGCGGGCGCGGGTGGTGACGTCCGCGACGGTGTCGGTGTCGTTGATGTGCGCGCGGGCCACGACCAGGTTGGTCAGGTAGCCGACCAGCTTCTGCTCGCGGGCGGTCAGGCGGTTGGCCGCCGGGGTGGCGACCGTGACGTCGCCGCCGGCACCGCCCCGGGCCAGGACCGTCTGCAACGCCGCCAACATCACCGCGAACGACGTGGTGCCCGCCGCTTGGGCGTGGGCCGCCAGACCGCGTGCGGCCTCCGGGCTGACCTCGTGGCGCAGCGTCGTGCCCGCCCCGCCGGGTCTGGCCCGCACGGGCCGGTCCGGCGCGACGGTGACCGCCGAGGCGCCGTCCAGCGCGGTCCGCCAGTGCTCGATCGCCTTGCGCCACCGGCCCTTCTCCTCCGCCGCCCGTTGGTCGAGCGCGTACTGGGCGAAGGACGGCGCTTCGGGGAAGGTCGGCTGCCCGCCGCTCAGGGCGGCTTGGTAGGCGGTGGACAGGTCGTCCAGGACCAGGCGGATCGCCCAACCGTCCACAACGGAGTGGTGTGCGGTGAGCAGGAGTTCGTGCTCGTCGTCGACCCGGACCAGGACCAGGCGCGCGAGGGGCGGTCGGTCCAGGGGCATGGGTTCGTCGTGGACCTCCTCCGCGATGCGCGCCAGCAGAGGGGCGGCCGGGCCGGACGTGTCCACCGACACCGTCCGCACCGGCGCGCTCAGCCGGTCGGCGACGGCCGCCCGGACCACGCCGTCGTCGGCGGCCAGGCCCATGCGCAGGGCGTCGTGCCGGTCGACCACCGCCCGCCACGCGGCGCGCAGCGCGGCCGGGTCGGGCGGCGACGCGCAGCCCAGCCGCCACGTGATGTGGTAGACGGACTTGCGCGCCGCCCGCTGGTGCGCCCACCACAGCGCTTCCTGCGCCGGGGTGGCCCTCGGGTCACGCACCGCCGGCCGCGAACTGCGCGGTCAGCTTCTTGCGGTCCACCTTCCCGACCGTGGTCAACGGGATGGCGTCGCGGCGGTGGAACCCGCGCGGGTGCATGTAGCGGGGCAGACCGCCGAGCAGCTCGGCGAACTCCGCCGCGGGCACCTCCGCGCCGGTGTAGAGGGCGTGCAGGTCCACCTCGCCGTCGGCGGCGGTCACGGTGATCACCACGACCTCCACCACCGCCGGGTGCTTGCGCAGCGCGGACTCGATCTCGCCCAGCTCGACCCGGTTGCCGCGGATCTTGACCTGCTCGTCGATGCGGCCCACCAGCACCAGTTCGCCGTGCTCGATGCGGCACCGGTCGCCGGTGCGGTAGTAGTGCCGCGGGGTCAGCGGCTCCGACCCGTCGTACAGCGTGCCGACGCCGTCCTCGAACCGCACGAACCGGCCGACGTTCTCGCCCGGGTCCAGGTAGCCGGGGAACCGCTGCCGGCCGCGCAGGCACAGCTCGCCGTCGTCGCCGGCGCGCAGGTCCTCGTCCAGCAGCACCCACTCGACGTTCGGGAACGGGTGGCCCAGCGGGATGTGGCGGTTGGACACGTCCGGCCAGTCGGCGCGGTCGCGCGGCACCACGTAGCCGGTGACGATGACCGTGGCCTCCGACGGCCCGTAGCAGTTCTGCACCTTCGAGTTCGGGGCCGCCGCCGACCACGCCTCGGCCTGCTCGAACGTCAGCCCCTCGCCGCCGAACTGGCTGCTGCGCAACGTCGGCATCGACCCCGGGGCCAGGGCGCGCAAGCGCTTGGCGAACGAGATCAGCGACGGCACCGACAGCCAGTGCGTGAGCTGCTTCTCGTTGACGAACCGCACCGGCGTGAACACGTCGCTGTGCTGGGCCACGCACAGCGTCGAGCCGGACGCCAGCGCGCCGAAGATCTCGATGACCGACCCGTCGAAGGACATCTCGAACGTCTGCGACACCCGCGCGCCGGGCCCGAACCCGAACCGGGGCACGATCTCGTCCAGGAACGAGTCCATGCAGTCGTGGGTGACCTGGACGCCCTTGGGCCTGCCGGTGGTGCCGCTGGTGAAGATCAGGTAGGCGATGTCGTCGGGTCCGCGCTCGGCCTCCGGCGGCACGGGCCCGCGCGGGTCGAGCATGGGCCGCCACCGGTCGCCGGTCAGGTCCAGCACCTCGCCGGGCGTCTTCTGCCGGTACTCGCCGACGTCCGCGCCGGAGGTGTCGTCCACGACGGTCAGCTCCAGGCCCGCGTCCTCGGTGATGGTGAGGTTGCGCAGGGCGGGCGCGGCCGGGTTCAGCGGCACCGCGGTGGCCCCCAGCCGCAGCGCGGCCAGGTAGGCGACGTAGCTGACCGCGCACCGCGAGGTGAGCAGCCCGACCTTCGTCGGCGACGCGCCCCCCAACGCCTCGACCATGCGCGCGGACATCCACTCGGCCGCCGCTCGCAGGGCCGCGTAGGTCAGCTCGACGCCGTTGACCTCCAGGGCCATCCGGTCGGGGTTGGCTTCGGCGGCGGACCGGAACCGTGCGTAGAGGGATGTCATCGTGCCGTCCTTCCGCGTGACGGCAGGACCGGCGTCCTGCCGCTCTCGATGTGCAGGAGGTTGCGAAACGTCAGGTCCACCAGCGAGTCCCGGGGCCGGCCGCGCCGAGCGGAGTCCACGGCGAACCGCAACGCCCCCGGCAACTGCCGCCAGGCGTCGGCGGCCCCGTCGTCCCCGACCCGCCGATACCGGAACACGTGGTGCCCCGAAGCCGTCCACAGGTCGTCCAGAACGACGGAAGCCCCCACCGGATCCCGCCGGAACCACTCCGCCAGGAACGGCAACGCCTCGCCGACGCCCACGAACTGTCGTACCCGAGCGCGAGAATCGAACCGGGGGCCGGAGGCCGCCCCCCGCTCCCGCCGAAGCCACGTCCGACCACCGCCCGGCACCTCGACCGGGTGCCCGAACGCCAACGCGTTCCGCCGGACCTGCATGGGCGACAAGCGTTCCGGCCCGTCCATGGCGTGCATCAGCGCGGAGGTGCTCATCACGCCCTCGAAGGGCCGCTGCTCTCCGGTCGGCAGCAACCCGGCGAAATGGTCCACCACGTGCCACTCGTCGCCCGCGCACCCGTCGAGCAGCACCCAGTGCGGCGCGGTGGCCGCGGTCCCGAACGACGGCGACCACGGCAGCCGAGCGTTGTCCGCCACCACGATCACCCGTCCGTGCAAGGCGATCTCGGCCCGCAACGCCTCCGCCGTCTCCTCGCCGCCACTCGCGTACCGCAGCACCGAGCCGTCCGGCAGCACGTCCAGGGGCGTGCGGTGGTGCGAGAACGCCGGCTCGTCCAGCCGGACCGCGAGCCGCACGGACTCCGCGAACCGGTCCACGGCGGTGTCGTCCACGGCGGCCAGGTAAGCCAGCAGGTTCGCGGTGTAGCAGCTCAACCCGGTGAACTCGCTCATGCCCGCTCCCGGTAGGCGCAACTCGCCGGGACCGGGGTCGGCAGCCGGTGCCAGCGGTAGCCGTGCCACCCGCCGGTCACCTGCCCGACCTCGACGGGAACGCTCCACGGCAGCCCGCCGATCCCCGTGCCCTCCGCCTTCACGCACGCCTCCTGCACCGACCACATCCACGCGAACTCACCATCCACAGTGGACAGGGACGACAGCGCCGCGAACGCGGTCGAGGTGCAACAACGGCGCAACATCCCGTGCGACACCGGCAACGGCGGCTGCACGTCCACACCCACGTCCACCCCGATCCCGACCGCCGCCGCCACCCACCCGCCGTCGTGCGACAGGCTCACCGACAGCTCCGGCCGCCCCTCCAGGAAGGGCTGCCCGCTCTCCCGGGACGACACGGGGAGCAACGCGGCCGACGGCTCCACCACACCCAGCAACCGGGCCAACATCCCCCGCGCCGCCAACCCCTCCGACGCGCAAGCCGCCCGCCCCACCGCGGCGAACACACCCGGCGCGACCGCGAAAACCCCGGGCGCGACAACCGAAACGCCCGCCGAGGCGACAGTGCCCGCGTTCGAAGTCACCGCGCACCACCCACCAGGTCCTCCGCGTGGTCGGCGATCCCGGCCAGCAGCGCGCCCGAAGCGCCACCGGCGATGCCGAACATCGCCGCCTCGGCTCGCAACCCGGCCACCCCTCCGTCCGCGAAAGCGTCCGCCCCCAGCAACTCCGCGCACGCCGCCAGCACCCGGTCCACGCTCTCGGCCACCGCGACCTTCACCAGCATGCTGTCCACCAGCTCCCCCTCCCGGAACGAGGCGCACAACGCCTCCACCCGCCGCGCCTCCACCAACCCGCGCGCGAACCGGTCCCGCACCACGGCGTTGTCCCAAGCCACCCCGCCGCCCAACGGCCGCGACACCAACACCCGCCGCGTCTCGGCCAACACCCGCCGGCACAGCACGGCCGCCCACAACGCCCCCGCCAACCGCTCGGTCGCGACGTGCCGGGCGAACACCGCCAACCCCCGCCCCGGAGCGCCCACGACGTGCTCACGCCCCAACGACACCCCGGAGAACGTCAGATGCCCCACCCCGGCGCCCGGGAAGCACGACCCGGCCGACTCCCGCGTCACCCCGGCGGCATCCAGCGGCACCAGCACCCACGCGAAACTGGTGAAGTGCCGCTGCGGCCGGTGCCGAGCGAGCACCAACGCGTGATCGGCCGACAGGGCGTTGGTGATCCACCGCTTCCCGCCGTCCACGACCACCCGGTCCGGCGACAACCGGGCCGACGTGGTCAAGTCCATCAGGTCCGACCCGGCCGCGCCGCCGTCCGTCGCGGCCAACGCCACCACGACCTCACCGCGCACCGCCTCCGCGCACACCCGCCCGACGACACCGGACGGCCCGTGCGAGCGCAGGATCGGCAACGCGGACGCGATCTGCACGCACACCGACAGCACGATCCCCAACGGGTGGCGGGCGTCCAGCGACGGCAGCACCGACCGCAACACCTCGACCGGCCGGTCCTCGGCCAGCACCCCGGACCGCCCCAGCGACGCCCACACCGCCCGCGCGTCGAGGGCCGGCACCGCCTCACGCAAGGCGGACCTCCGGGTCCAGCAGCACCGCCACCCCGTTGGCCAGCCGCAGCCGGTCGTCGGCGTAGTTCAGCGACGCCGACCGCAGGTCCCGGAACACCCGTTCCAGCCACAGTGCCGACCCGCGCAGGTACCCGTGGCGCAACCCGACGATCTCGACCAGCACGTCCACCGCCGCGAAGCACTGCGCCGCGGCCTCGACCTTCAAGGTGTTGACCAGCATCCGCGCCGGCGCGGCGGACAGGTCCGGAGCGGCGGACACCACGTCCACCGCCCGCCGCAGCACCGCGTTCACCACCTCCAGCCGGCCGCGCACCACCGCCAACCGGGACAGCAGCAGGTCGGACTCGGTGTCGAACTGCTTGCGCCCCTCCGGCGACCGGATGTGCCCGACCACCCGCGACAACGCCCCGCACGCCGCGCCCAGCCACGCCGCCGCCCACCCCAGGTGCGCCAACGGCCCGAACGTCGCCGTCACGATGTCGCGGAACCCGCCCGGCGCGCCCACGACCTGCGCCACCGGCACCGCCCCGGTCAGCCGCATCGGCACGCTGCGCGTGGCCCGCATGCCCAACGGGTCCCACCCGCCCAGCACCGACACGTCCAGCTGCGACCGGTCCGCGTACACCAGCGACACGTGGCTGGGCGAGGCGGCGTCCGGCGCCAGGGCCGTGATCAGGTAGGCGTCCGCGTGCTCGCCGCCGGTGACGATCGGCGCGTCCCGGTCCACCCGCAGCACCTCGGCGTCCCCGGTGGTCGCCGACTCCGACACCAGCAGGTGCCCGCCCTTGCCGCGCTCGGTGGTCACCGACCCCAGGTACAGCTCGCCGCGCCCCAACGCCGGCAGCACCCGCTCCCGCAGCGACGGGCCGGCGTGCCGCACAAGCGTGGCCGCTTGCTGGCAGTGCATGGCGAACACCATCGCCACCGACATGTCCTCGCGGGCCAGCCGCAGGGTCACGTCCACCATCTCGGCGTACCCGCCGCCCATGCCGCCGAACTCGCCCGGCACGAGCAGCCCCAACAGCCCCGACGACCGCAGCGCCGCCAACGACCGCACCGGGAACCGCGCTTCGCGGTCGGCCTCGCCGGCTTCCTCGGCGACGACCGCCAGCACCTCCGGAAGCGTCAGCACGACCGCGCCCCGGAGATCGCGGCCCACAGGCTGCCGGCCGTGGCGAACGTGGTGTCGGTGAGCAGTTCGTCGGGCAGCGACACCTGGTAGGTGTCCTCGATGGCGAACAGCAGCTCGATGGCCTGCATGGAGTCCAGGCCCAGGTCGCGCAACGACGACTCCACCGTGATCTCCGCGCCGCCCGCGTACTTCAGGAACGGCCGCAGCATGTCCGCGAAACGGGAATCCACTTCTGCCTCACTCCCAGTCGTGATCGGTGGCGCGCTCCCGGCGCAGCGCCAGGGCGGAGACGTCCAACACGCGTCCACTTCGGACGGTCACCTCCACGGGCGGCGGGTGCCCGAGGAACGCGACGAGGCTCGCGTACAGGCCGTACGCGCCGACGTTGGGCACGGCCAGCACGTCACCGGGCCGCGCGGCCACGACGTCCACGCCCCGGCCCCACGTGTCCAGCGGCGTGCACAGCGGCCCGGCGACGATCGCCCCGCGCAGGACCCCGGCGGGGTGATCCGCGTGCAGGTGCGGCACCATCGGCGGCAGCCGGCGCAACCCGGACATGCCGCCCAGGTGGTTGATCCCGGACTCCAGCACCAGCACGGGCGTGCCGTGCGAGACCTTGGCGTCCAGCACGCGGGTCAGCAGCCGGCCCGCCGTCGCGACCAGGTACCGGCCGGACTCGAACGCCACCCTCGGCCGCCCGTCCCGCCAGCCCGGGAACGCCGAGTCCAGCAGGTCGGCCACCCGCCCGGCCAACCCGGCGAACACGGGCAGGTCCCCGGCGCGGGCGAACGGCGCGCCGAACCCGCCGCCCAGGTCCAGCACCTCGACGTCCCACCCGCAGGCGTCGGCGAGCTTGCGCGCGGTCGTGGCGGCCTGCGTGAACTGGGCGACCAGGGCGTCCTCGTCGGTCAGGTTCGTGCCCATGTAGAGGTGGAACCCGGCGGGCGTGGCCGCGACCCGCGCGCCGAACAGCTCCGGCCGCGCCAGCACCCACTCGGCGTCGGCCCCGAACTGCGACGCCACCCCGGTCATGGTCAACCCCTGACCCGGCACCGGCGCGCTGTCGTTGACCCGCAGCAGGAACCGCGCGTCACCGGGGGAGAGCCGGTCGAGCTGGTCGATGGCGTGCGGCGAGTCCACCGAGAACCACCGCACCCCCAGCCGCAACGCGCCGGCGACCTCGGCGTCCCGCTTGCCCGGCCCGGTGTAGAGCACCTCTTGCGGCGAGAACCCCGCCGCCAGCGCCACGTCCAGCTCGCCGGGCGAGCACACCTCGGCGTGACAACCGGCCGCGCGCAGCGCCGCGACCACCAACGGGTGCGGGTTGGCCTTCAACGAGTAGTACAACCGGCTCGGCGACGGCAGCGCGGCGCGCAGCAACGCCGCCGAGCGGTCCACCTCGTCCAGGTCGTAGACGTACGCCGGGGTGGTCGTCACAGCGCCACCGCCAGCGCCCGCCGGTCGGTCTTGCCGTTGCGGGTCAACGGGATCTCCTCCACCGCCACGCACCGGCCGGGGACCTTGAACTCCTCCAGCTCGACCCGCAGCCCGGCCAGCACCGCCTCCGGCGCGACCTCGGCGACCACGAACAGCACCGCGCCCTCCCGGCCGTCGCCGGGCGGCAGCACGGCCGCCGACCGCACCCCCGGCACGCGGTGCGCGGCGGCCTCGACCTCGGTCGCGCTGACCCGGAAGCCGCGTTCCTTGTAGAGGTCGTCGCGGCGGCCGGAGAAGTACAGGTAGCCGTCGGCGTCCAGGTGCCCGTAGTCGCCGGTGTGCAACTGCGGGAACAGGCCCTCGACCCGCCGGAACCGCTGTGCCGTCAGCTCGGGCCGCCGCCAGTACCCGGCCATCACGTTCGGTCCGCGCACCACGATCTCGCCGACCTCGCCCGGCGGCAGCCGCCGGCCCTCGTCGTCCACGGTGAACACCTCGGTGCCCGGCAACGCCCGCCCGCACGCGCCCGGCCGGCGCAGGTCCTCGTCCGGCGGCATGATCGTGGCCCGTTTGCACTCGGTCAGCCCGAACATCAGCTGCACCCGCAGCCCCGGCACCCGGGACCGCAACCGCCGCAACGGTTCCTCCGGCATGGCCGCACCCGTGTTGGTCACCAGCCGCAGCGGCGGCGGCTGCGCGCCGGGCCGGGACAACAGCCGCGCCAGGCCCTTCGCCATCGCCGGCACCGCCGGCAGCACGGTCGCCCGGTGCGCCACCAGCTCCCGCAACAGCCGGGGCCCGGCGTCCTCCGCCGTCGCCAACCGCACGCACGCGCCCGACAGCACACCCAGGAACACCTGGTAGAGCCCGTAGTCGAAGGACAACGGCAACGCGCAGAACACCACGTCGTCGCGCCGGTAGGCCAACACCGACTGGATCGCGGTCGCCGCGAACACCACCTGGGCGTGCGTGGACACCACCGCCTTGGGCCGCCCGGTGCTGCCGGAGGTGTAGATCAGGCACACCGGGTCCACGGCCGGCACCGGCACCTCGACCTCCGCCTCGGCACCGGCCCGGACCTCGGCGCTCGTCACGGTCTTGACCCCGCGCCGCACGGCCGCCACCTGCGCGGCCGGGTCGTCGGTCACCAGCACGGCCGGTTCGCAGTCCTCCAGCACGTGCACCAGCGCCGCCACCGGCGTCCGCTCGTGCACCACGCTGAACACCGCGCCGGCCCGGGAGCACGCGAACAGCAGCGCCGGCACCACCGCGTCGGTCGGCACGCACACCACGACCCGGTCGCCGCGCCGCACGCCCGACCCGGCCAGCACCCCGGCCGCCCGCCGCGCCGCCGCGTCCAGCCCGGCGACCGTCACCGTCTCGTCGCCGCAGGTCAACGCCACCGCGTCGGGGTGGTCGGCCACCGCGCGGTCCAGCAGGTGGTGCAGCAGCGTCACGGCCCGCTCACCGCCCTCCGGAACAGCCCGGCCAGCGCGTCCACGTCCCGCAGGTCGCCGGTGGCCAGGTCGTCGGGGTCCAGCTCGACGTGCAGCGCCGCCTCGACCCGCTCGATCACGTCGACCAGCCGGAACGAGTTGAACCTCGGCAGCTCCCGCAGCGGCCCGGCCACCGCCGCCTGGTCCAGCTCCAGCACCGCGGCCAGCGCCCCGACCACCGCCGAGCGCACCGCCAGCTCCACCGCCAGGTCCCGGTCGGCCAGCAGCAGCTCGTGCACGCGGTCCACCAGCGCACCGGACATGCCGCCGCCGCGCTTCGCCCGCCGCATCGCCACATAGGTCTGGGCGGCCAACGTCAGCCACGCGGCGGCGCCTTCCGCCGCCCGGCCACCGTCGTCCACGCCGGCCCGGGCGAGCCACCGCGCGTGCAGGGCCCGGGTCCGCGCCACCAGCCACACGTCCAGCACCAGCGCGTCCCACCCGGCGGGCCGGTCGCCGTGCTCCCGCACCGCCTCGACGTACCGGTCCACGAAACCCAGCGCCCGCGCGGTCGCCACCAGCTCGGCGCCCACGTCCAGCGCCGGCACGGCCGACGCGGTCACTGCGAACGCCGACGACTTCGGCACCGCGGCGTCGAAGTCGGCCACCGCCATCCGCCACACGGCCGGCCGCGCGGACCCCCACGGCGTGTCGTTGTGGTAGGCGTCCACGAGGGTGCACGACTCGCTCACGGCCGTCAGCAGGAAGCTGTGTTCCATGTGCTTCTGCCCGAAGTAGGGCACCCACGGCATGGTGTGCGCGTCGCCCACCACGTACAGCGGCCCGTGCGCGGCGGCCAGGCGGCGCAGCGCCGGACCGTCCAGCCCGTCCTCGCGGACCGCCACGGCCAGCCCCAGCAGCCGGGACGCCTCGTCCAGCCGCCCGTCCAGCGGCACGTCCAGCGACGGCGGCCCGTCGGGCGGGAACGCGGGCGCGAACCGGGGCGCGGCCCCCAGCGCCACGTGCGTCCCCGCGCCGTGGTGGCGGTCGGCCAGGACCGCCAGGTTCGCCTGCAGGCAGTCCAGCTCGGCCGCGTGCACGCCGTCCAGCACCGGTGACCACGTCCGGTCCACGGTCTCGCTCGGCACGGTCACGACCATCACCCCACCCCCGTCAGATCGGCTTCGACCAGGCGCAACCCGGCGGTGGCGGCGGCCAGCGCGGCGTCGTCGGCGGCCAGGTCGCGCACCCGGCCGGCCAGCAGTTGGTCGTAGGCGGACAGGTCGAGCAGGCCGTGCCCGCTCACGCACACCAGCACCCCGCGCCGCGACCCGCGCGCCGCCCGCGCCGCGCCGGCCAGCGCGTGCCCGGACTCCGGCGCGGGCACGACCAGTTCGGACACCGCGAACCGGCGGCCCGCGTCCAGCGCCTCCCGCTGCCCCACCGCGACCGCGTCGATCGACCCGTGGTGGCGCATCGCGGACAGCAGCTTCGCCGCGCCGTGGAAGCGCAGCCCCGCCGAGTGCGACGCCGGGATGGGGAAGGAGCTGCCGATCGAGTACATCGCCTCCATCGGCCCGGACCCGGTCGCGTCGGTGTGGTCGTAGGCGTACACCCCGCGGGTCAGCTTGGGCGTGGCGCTGGACTCCACCGCCAGCAGCCGCGCCGCCTCCGCCTCGCCCGCGCGGTGGCGGGCGTGGAAGGGCAGCGCGACCCCGCCGAAGTTCGAGCCCGCGCCGACGCTGCCGACCACGGTGTCCACCTCGGCGTCCAGCGCCGCGAGCTGCTCGGCGGCCTCCAGCCCGATCACCGACTGGTGCAGGATGCTGTAGTTCTCGCCGCTGCCGATGCAGAACGCCCGACCCTCGCCGCCCCGCGCGTACTCCACCGCCTCGCCGATGGCCAGCGCCAGCGAGTTCCCGCCTTCCGCCAACGACGTCAGCCCGCTCGGGCTCGCGTGCACGGTCGCGCCGAGCAGCCGCATCAGACTGCCCCGGTAGGGTTTGTCCCGCAGGCTGCCGCCGACCATGAACACCGTGCACCGCAACCCGAACGCGGCGCACGCGGCGGCCAGCGCCGTGCCCCACTGGCCCGCGCCGGTCCCGGTGACGACCTCGCGGATCCCGGCCCGCTGGTAGTAGAACGCCTGCGCCAGCGCGGTGTTGAGCTTGTGGCTGCCGGAGATGTTCCCGCCCTCGTACTTCACGTACACCGGCACGCGGGCGTCGATCTCCTTCTCGAACGCCGTCGCCCGCCACAGCGGAGTGGGCCGGTACTTGCGGTACTGCGCCACGACTTCCTCGGGGATGTCCCACCACTCCCGCAGCGAAATGCTCTGCCGCACCAACTCCAACGGCAACCCCGTGCTCACCGGTCCCTCGGCGCGCTCGGGCGTGAGGTCCGGCGGCAGGTCGTAGCCGAGGTGCGGGAGGACACTGCGCCAGGCCTTCACCGGTGCTCCTCCACGGCCCGCAGCACCACGTCCACCAGGTCCGACACGACGGTGAACACCTTGCCGGTGAACAGGTCGTCGGGCAGTGTCACGTCCAGCTCGTCCTCCAGCCGCACCAGCATCCCCAGGAACCCCAGGGAGTTGATCCGCAGCACCGCGCCGTTGAGCGGCTCGTCGTCGGCGATGTCGGCGGGCGACAGCGACAGCCGGGACTCCCGGACCACCAGCCGTTTCACCGCCTCGGTCACCTCGTCGCGCCTGCTGTGCGTGGTCGTCACCGAGCCCCTCCCGTTCCCCGGACCGCACCCCGGCCGCGGATCGCCCAGCTGTGCGTGAGCAGCGCGGCCAACCCCACCGGGCCGCGCACGTGCAACCGGCCCGTGCTGATCGACAGCTCCGGGCCCAGGCCCATCGTCGGGCCGTCGTGCAGCCGCATCGACCCGTTGACCACCAGCGCGGCGGCGTCGGCCCCGCGCAGGAACCGGTCCACCACCACCGGGTCGGTCGCCGCCACGCCCTCGGTGTGCCGCGAGCCGTGCCGCCGGATGTGCTCCAGGGCGGCGTCCAGGTCCGGCACCGGGCGCACCCCGAACGACCGGTCCAGGAACTCGCGGCCGTCGTCGTGCCCGGCCAGCGGCACCACGCGCGGGTCCGCGGCCCGCAGCCGCGGGTCCAGGCGCAGCGTGAAGGCGTCCGGCCGGGCCACGAACCGCCGCACCAGCTCGTCGGCGACCTCGTCGTGCGCCAGCACCATCTCCAGGCTGTTGCACGCGGTCGGCTCGGTCAGCTTGGCGTCCAGCGCGATGTCCACGACCACGTCCAGGTCCGCGCTGCGGTCCACGTACAGGTGGTTCACCCCGCCGCCGCTGGCGATCACCGGGATGGCCGAGGTGGTGCGGCAGTGGTCCACCAGCGACGGGCCGCCGCGCGGGATCAGCGCGTCGATCGCGTCGTAGCGCTTGAGCAGCTCGCGCACCATGCGCCGGTCGGTCTCGGCCAGCACGTGCGCCATGCCCGGCAGCCCGGCGGCGGTCAGCGCCTCGCCGATCACCCCGCCCAGGGCGGCGTTGGTGGCCGCGATCTCCCCGCCACCGCGCAGGATCGCCACGTTGCCCACGGCGACCGGCAGCAACGCGCCCTCCACGGTCACGGTCGGCCGGGCTTCGTAGATCATCAGCACCACGCCCAGCGGTTTGGGCACCTTCCGCGCGGTGCAGCCGAGTTCGCCGGTGACGGGTTCGCCGACGGCGGTCACCGCGGGCAGCCACGACTTCACCCGCTCGGCCAGCCCCACCAGCACACCCAGGTGGTCCCGGGTCAGCCGCAACCGGTCCACCAGCGACTCCGGCAGCCCCTTGGCGGCCCCTCGCGCCACGTCCTCGGCGTTGGCGTCGAGCACCGCGTCCCAGTGCTTGCCCAGCCGCACGGCCAGTTCGTCGCAGTAGGCGGCGTACCGGTCGTCGCCCGGGGGAGGGGCCAGCGTGCGGGCCGCCGTCGCGGTCGCCAGGATCTCCTCGACGGTGCTCATCGCCCGCCCTCCCCACGGCCCAGGAACGCGCCGATCGCGTCGGTCAGCTCGGGCAGGTGCTCGGGGTCGAACACCTCGAAGTGGCTCGCGCGCAGGGTGCCGCGGTCGAGGTGCTCCGCGAGGGAATGCCAGCGCTCGGCCTCCGCCTGAGGCACGCCCTCGTCGGCGCACAGCAGCAACAGCACCCGGCCGGCGTAGGGCCGCTCGACCCGGTGCGCCGACAACGCCCGGACGTGCGCGTCGAACGTGCGCACCAGCCGGTCCACGGTGTCCGGCGCGGGCCGCGCCCCCAACTGCGCCACGATCACGTCCCGGATCGCCCCGTCGCGCTCCACAGTGGACAGCCACGGTTCCGGGGAGCTGTCCACCACCACCAGATCAGGTGTGGCGCCGCGCGCGGCGAGATCGGCGCACACCTCCCACGCCACCACCCCGCCCTGCGACCACCCGAACACCAGGTCCGGCACGATCCCGGCGTCGTCCAGGGTGGCCAGCACGGTCGCGGCCATGCCGGGGATGCTCTCCTCGGGCTCCTCGCCGGGCAGCAACCCGGTCGAGCGCACCGCGTACACGTTGTGCGTCTCGCCCAGGAACGACGCCAGCCGCAGGTACGGCCCCAGCCCGCCGCCCGCGCCCGGCACCATCACGCACACCGGCCGGTCCTTGCGGCGCACGAACGGGATCAGCCGGCCGGGCAGCGTGCCCGCGCTCACGGCCCGTCCTCGTCCCGCAGCCGGCGCACCAACGCGGCCAGCGCGGACACCGTCGGCACGCGGAAGAAGTCCGCCACCGGCACCGCCACGCCGTGGTCCTCCTCGACCCGGGCCAGCGCGGTGAACACGTTGAGCGAGTGCGCCCCGTACTCCAGCAGCGACCGGTCCGGCTCGACCTCCTCGACGTCGAGCACCTCGCACCACAGCGCGGCCAGGTCGCGTTCGAGGTCGTCGGCGTACTCGACCGGACCCGTGCTCTCCGGGGTCTTCTGCAGCCGGCCGGCCAGGTCGGCGAGCGCGGCGTGGTCGGTCTTGCCGGTGCCCGAGGTCGGAACCTTGTCCAGGTCGTGGATGCGCGTGGGCACCATGTAGGACGGCAGCGCGGCGGCGAGCCGGTCCCGGACTCGCCGGTGGTCGGCTCCACCCACGAGGAAGAGCACCAGTTCCCGGTCCGCGCCCGCCCCGACCGCGACGGTGACCGCCTGCCGGACGCCCGCGACGCCGTTGGCCACGGTGTCGATCTCGCCCAGCTCGACCCGGTAGCCCCGGATCTTGACCTGGGTGTCGCCGCGCCCGAGGAACACCAGCACGCCGTGCTCGTCCCGCACCACCAGGTCGCCCGTGCGGTACATGCGGCCGGCGCCGGCGAACCGGTCGGGCAGGAAGCCCTTCGCGGTCTTCTCCGGGTCGTTCAGGTAGCCCTCGGCCGGGCACAGGCCGCCCAGGTGCAGGTCACCCGGCACGCCCACGGGAGCCAGGTGGCCGGTCTGGTCCACCACGTACGCGGTGACACCGTGCAGCGGCAGCCCGATCGGGACGTGCGCGGGCCAGGTCGCCTGGGCGGCGGTGAGTCGGTGGGTGGTGACGGCGTGGGTCTCGGTCGGGCCGTAGAGGTTGACCAGGGCGCAGTGGGGGTGTGCGACGAAGAAGTCCCGGATCTCGTCGTCCACCATGAGCTGTTCGCCCGAGACGCAGACGTGCCGCAGGTGGGGGAAGCTCGTTCGCGCGTCCCTCGCGGCCTGCACGAAGGGCCGGAGGGCGGCGACCGGCAGGTAGATGTGGGTGACCTCGGTGGCGGCGACGTGGCGGACCAGGGCGGGGAAGTCCCGCCGGTCCACGCCGCCGCGCCCGACGACCGTGCCGCCGGCGGCCAGCGTGGGGACGATCTCCTGGAACGACACGTCGAAACCCAGCGGCGCGTACTGGAGGAACCGGGTCTCGCGGCCCTGGTCGAGGTAGCCGATCTGCCAGGCGGTGAGGTTGAGCAGCGGCCCGTGCCCCATCAGCACGCCCTTGGGCAGGCCGCTGGAGCCGGAGGTGAACATCAGGTAGGGCGCGGCCCCGGCCACCCCGCCCGGCACCTCGCCCGCCGCTGCGTTCTCGGTGCCGTGTGGGGCCGCCGGCACCACCTCGACCCCGGCCAGCTCCACGCCGCGGCCGACCACCAGTCGGCACTCGGCCTTGTCCGCCATGTACTTCAGGCGGTCGGCGGGCAGGGTCGGGTCCAGCGGCAGGAAGGTCGCGCCGCACATCAGGATCGCGAACATGGCGGTCGTGGTGTCGCACAGCGTCTCCGCCGCCAGCCCGACCACGTCGTGCGGCCGCACGCCCCGCGCCACCAGCTCACCGGCCAGCCGCTCGGCCCCGGCGACCAGCTCGGCGTAGGTCAGGCGCGCGCCGGGCTCCTCGATGGCGGGCGCGTCGGGGCTCGTGCGGGCGGTGTCGCGGACCCAGTCCACCAGGGTCGCCGCCGGGACGCGGCCCGGGTAGCCGTCGGTGCGCAGGGAGTCCACCCACGACGAGTCGGCGAACAGGTCCGCCACCGCGCGCGTCCCGTCCGCGACCGCCCGCCGCAGCGCGGTGCGCAGGGAGTCCAGCAGGCCGTCGGCCACGGCGGGCGCGATGAGCTGCCGGTCGTACTCCAGCTCCAGCAGCCAGCCGCCCCCGCGCGGGGTCGCGCCCAGCCACAGGTCGAACTTCGCGGTGTCGTTGCCGGGCTCCCGGACGTCCAGGACCGTGCTGCCCGGGGTGCCCTCGAACGTGTCCTGCATCGCCAGCATCGCCGAGAACAGCGGGTTGCGGTTGCTGGTGCGGTCCTGGCGCAGCAGCGCGACGAGCTGGTTGAACGTGACGCCCACGTTGGCGCGGCAGTGGTCCACGGCCGCGCGCGCCACCTCGCCCACGTGCTCGTCCACCGTCCGCGACCAGTCCACGTCCACCCGCACCGGCAGGGTGTTGACGAAGAACCCGCACAGGTCGTACGAACCGACCGTCCGGCGCGCGGTGAACGGGCTGCCCACCAGCACGCTGGTCACCCCGCCGTGCCGCGCCAGCACCGCCCCGTACACGGCGGTGAACAGCACGAACGGCGTCACGGACAGGCGTTTGCAGGTCTGGCGCAGCAACTCGTTGTCCCGCTCGGACAGCAACCACGACACTCGCGCGCCGGTGAAGTCGGTCTCGTGCGGCCGGTCCGGGCGGGGGCTGAGCACCAGCGGCGGCACGTCACGGAGGCGCTCGGCCCACGCCCGTGCGGCGTCCACAGTGGACTGTGCGGTGGCGGTGCGGTTCTGGGCGTTCAGCTCGCGCACGAAAGCGGTCTCGCGCGCGGCGGCCAGGTCCGTGGTCAGCTTGCCCGCCAACGCCGCTTCGAGGTCCCGCACCAGCGGACCCATCGACACCCCGTCACCGACCACGTGGTGCGCGCACAGGACGACCGCCGCCGCGGACCCGTCGGTGGCCCGCACGTAGCCGAACCGGTAGGCCGGGCCGGCGTGCAGGTCGAACGGCTCGCCGCCGAGCTTGGCCGCCAGCGCCGAGCACGCCGCGGCGTAGGCCGGGGCGGGGGAGTCGACGCGCTCCAGCGGCAGGGTCTCGCGCGTGGGCGGCGGGGTGAGGCGGGCGTGCAGCTCCGGCAGGGACAGGAACACCTGCCGCAGGCCCGGCTGCACCGCGACCAGCACGGTCAGCGCGTCCAGGACGGTGTCCGGCGGCAGCGACGGGTCCAGCTCGACGTGCATGAGCTGGTTGTAGATCTGCGCCGTGCTGACCCAGCCGTCCACGACCAGCAGCCCCTTCTGGGACTCGGTCAACGGCAGCGCGGCGAGCCCGGTGTCGGTGGTCATCAGGCGTCCGCCGCCGGTTGGCCGGCCATCTCCGCCAGCCACGCCTTGAGGTCGCCGATGGTGCGCAGGTCCACCATGCGGGTGGCGTCGATCTCGGTGTCGTCGTCGCCGGCCACCTCCACCGCGAGGCGCAGCAGCGACAGCGATTCCAGACCGGCGTCGAGCAGCGGGGTCGAGTCGTCGTAGGCCGCGGTCGCGTGCTTGGCGATGGCCGCGTCGAGATCCACTGGTGCGGTCGTCACGATGCTCCCCAGATCGTCCGTCCGTGCGCCGGCGTGGGGCCGGTCACACCATCCGGGAGCGATGGTTCACAGTGGCGATGCGCGGTCGATGTGCCCGTGATTCGCGGTCGATGTGCGCTTCGGGACCCCGCTGCGTCAGGGGCGCGGGTCGGCGGCGGCGCGTTTGCGGGCCGAGTAGGAACGGGCCTTCGCCCGGTTGCCGCACACGCGCATGGTGCACCAGCGGCGCGAGTGGTTGCGCGAGACGTCCCAGAACACCCAGCCGCACGTCTCGTCCGCGCACCGCTTGAGCCGCTGCGCCTGCCCGGTCACCGCCACCTCCGACCAGGCGATGGCCAGCACGCCCATCGCCTTGCGCGCGGCGGGCAGCGCGGGGTCGGGGCGCAGGCCGTGCCGGGGCGGCGGTCCCTGCGGGTCCGGGTCGGCGGACAGGAACACCAGCACCGGCAGGTCCCGCAGCACGGCGTTGGCCACGGCCAGCACGTGCGGGGACGACGGCCCGTCGCTGCCCAGCGCGTCCCGGACGCCGGCCCGCAGGTCCAGCAGCATCCGGTGCTCCTCGCGGGTCAAGGCCACCGGCCGGTCCACCAGCCCGCGCTCCAGCAACCACCCCGCCGCCTCGGGCGCGGAGGCCAGCACGTCGGTCTCGTCCTCCAGGTCCACGGTGTTCGCGAACGCGGCGACCAACTGCGCCTCGGGGGACGCCTCGATCATCGGCGACCTCCCTCGGTGCCCGGCTACGCCATTCGGTGGTTACTACGCGGTGTTGGCTACAGCATTGTCTGTCGCGGGCGTACTGTCCAGTCAACCCGGTAGCCGGTTAACCTCTGGGAGCCGAAACATGGCCGAGCAGACCAGGGCCGCAGACGCGCCGCCCGAGCATGGGGCGGCTGTGCAGGGGGCGTCCGAGCACGGGGCGGCTCAGCAGGGGGCGGCTCGGCAGGGGGCGGCCGACCCCAGTGGTCGCAACACCGCCGTCCTGGTGGGCTTCACCGCCGTCACGAACCTGACCGACGGCGTCACCAAGATCGCGTTCCCGCTGCTCGCGACGACCATCACCAGCTCACCCGCGCAGATCTCGGGCGTGGCGCTGACCCTGTGGCTGCCGTGGCTGTTGGCCGCGCTGCACGTGGGCGTCCTGGTGGACCGCGTGGACCGGCGCAAGCTGCTGTGGGCGGCGAACCTGGTCCGGATCGTCGTCGTGGCCGGCGTGCTGTGGACGGTCGTGCGCGACGCCGTGTCACTGCCCGTGCTGTACGGCGGTGGCCTGGCGCTGGGCGTCGCGGAGGTCGTCGCCCTGACCTCGGCGGCGGCCCTGGTCCCGGACGCCGTCCGGCCCGCCCACCGCGAGCGCGCCAACTCGTGGGTCGCCGGTGCGGAGACGGTGTGCAACGAGTTCGCCGGGCCGCTGGTCGGCGGTCTGCTGGTGGCCGCGAGCGCCACGCTGGCGTTCGGCACGTCGGTGGCCGGTTACCTGGTCGGCATCGTGATCCTGCTGGGCCTGGTCGGCACGTTCAAGGTCGCGCGCGCGTCGGACGAGCCCCGCGAGTCGGTCAACAAGCAGATCGCGGCCGGGCTGAAGTTCCTGTGGCACCAGCGGATGCTGCGCATGATGGCGTTGGTGCTGACGGTGCTGTGCGCGTGCTGGGGTGCGTGGTTCGGTCTGATGCCGTTGTACGCGACGAGTGTCATGGGCCTGGACGGTGCGGGGTACGGCGTGCTCATCAGCGCGATGGGCGTCGGCGGTGCCCTGGGCGCGTTCGTCACCACGACGCTGAACCGGTTGGTGGGTCGGCGGTGGGTGATGCTGGCCGACCTCGTCGGCACGCTCGCGATGGTGCTGGTGCCGGTGCTGTTCCCGTCGGTGTGGCTGGTCGCGGCGTCCGCGTTCGTCGGTGGGCTGGGCGGCACCCTGTGGACGGTGAACTCGCGAACCCTGAGCCAGGGCATCGTGCCCACCGAGATGATGGGCCGCTACAACGCCGCCGCCAGGTTGTTCAGCTGGGGCGCGATCCCGCTGGGGGCGGGGTTGGGCGGCCTGCTGGCGGAGTGGTTCGGCATGAAGGTCGCGTTCGCGGTCTTCGCGGTAGCGGTGTTCCTCTTGATCCCTTCGTTCCTGCACACGTTCACCACAAAAGCGCTGGCGGAAATCGAACCCCCCAAGGAATAACCGCCCGCGCGTCCCCCACGCCGTTCCCGGTCGCGCTTGCTGGCGCACGCGACCGGGAACGGCGCTTTGCTTCGGACGACGCGCTGCGCGCTCTCAAGCGAACGCGCTGCGCGCTCTCAAGATCAAAAGCGCCTCGCCGGCGGGCAGGCCGCCGGAGATGACCCAAAAGCAAAAGAAAAGGCGGGGGCTTCTTGCTTGTGCCATCTCCGCATGGCCTGGCGGAGCCAACCACACTTTTGGTCGGGGTGCCGCTAAATTTTTGCTCGTTCCTCACAAAAATTCGGCTGCACCCGACCAAAAGTGCGGTAGCCCTTCGGGCAGGCCATACGGAGATGACACAAGCAAGAAGCCCGGGTTGGGTCGTGACCTCACGAGGCGCTGAGCGTCCGGGGGACTCGGTCAGTTCTCGTGCACGAAAGTCCTGATCAGGGTCGCGACCCGGCTTGGTGTTTCGACCACGGGGGAGTGGCCCGCCTCCGCGATCGTCTCCACCCGCGCGCCCGCCGCCGTGTACCGCCGTGCCGAGCGCGCCCCGTAGAACCGGTCACGTTCGCCCAGCACCACCAGCGTTGGCAGCCCCAGGTTCCGGACTCGGGTGTCGAGTGGGTTCGCTGCGAGCCGCCGGCGGCGGTGGCTGAGCACGATCGGGAACATGCCCGCGTCCAGCGCCCGGTGGTCGTCGAGCGCCTGCCTCGCCAAGGCCGCCCCCACCCGGAAGCCGGGGGCCACCGCGTGTGCCGCCACCGCCCGGACCGCGAACGCGGGCGCGAAGCGGTGCAGGAGGGAACCCAGCACCGGCAGGGTCATCAGGAAGTCCCCGCGTGGGAAGGTCGCGTCCGAGTAGTCCGGTGCCTGCGCCACGACGACCACGCGCGCCACCCGGCCCGACGTCTCCGCCAGAGACAGCGCCACGTCCGCCCCGAACGAGTGCCCGACCGCCGTCACACCCGACAGGTCCAACCGGGCCAGCACCCCGGCCACCGCCCGCGCCTGCTCGTCGGCATCGGCCGCCGGACCACGGGTCATGCCGTGCCCCAACAGGTCCACCCGGACCACCCGGCACCCGGTCAGCAGCGGCACCACCCGGTCGAACCAGTGCAGGGAACCGCCGAACCCGTGCAGCAGCACCAACGGCGGACCGGCAGGCGGCCCGTCCACCCGGTAGTGGACCGACCGCCCTCCGACCGACGTGAACGACCCGGCCACCCGCCTCACAGCGAACGGGCCAGTGCCAGGCCCGCCGCACGCCCCGAGAACACGCACCCGCCCAGGAACGTCCCCTCCAGAGCGTTGTA
This sequence comes from Saccharothrix sp. NPDC042600, assembly GCF_040647305.1. Classification (NCBI taxonomy): domain Bacteria; kingdom Bacillati; phylum Actinomycetota; class Actinomycetes; order Pseudonocardiales; family Pseudonocardiaceae; genus Saccharothrix; species Saccharothrix sp. NPDC042600. The sequence goes on from NZ_JBEZBW010000004.1 coordinate 72,466, forward strand.
CCCGTGCACGCCACCGCCGCCGAACCCGGCGACCTCACCGGCCGCGTACAGCCCCGGCAGCACCGACCCGTCCGCGCGCACCACCTGCGAGTCCAGGTTCGTCTCCAACCCGCCCAACGTCTTGCGGGTCAGGATGTTCAGCCGCACCGCGATCAACGGGCCGTGGGCCGGGTCCAGGATGCGGTGTGGTTTGGCCACGCGCGTGATCCGGTCGCCCAGGTACCGCCGCGCGTGTTCGACGGCCGCCAGTTGCAGGTCCTTGCCGTACTTGTTGCCCAGCTCCCGGTCGCGCGCCACGATCTGGCGCTCCAAGTCGTCGTGGTCGATCTTCGGGCCGCGGGCGATCTTGTTCATGCCGTCGACCAGTTCGCGCAGCGTCCGCGCGACCACGAAGTCCACGCCGTGCTGCTTGAACGCCTCCACCGGGCCGGGCGCGCCCTTGGCCAGCCGGCTCTTCAACGCCAGCTTCACGTCCTTGCTCGTGATGTCGGGGTTCTGCTCCGACCCCGACAGCGCGAACTCCTTCTCGATGATCGTCTGCGTCAGCACCAGCCACGAGTAGTCGTGCCCGTCGGCCAGGATCGCCTTCAGCGTCCCGTTCGTGTCGAAGCTCGGGTAGTTCGGGGCCGGCAGGCGCTTGCCCGCCGCGTCGAACCACAGCGACGACGGACCGGCCAGGATGCGGATCGCGTGGTCGGGCCAGATCGGGTCCCAGTTGACGATGCCCTCGGTGTAGTTCCACATCCGGTCGCGGTTGACCACGTTCGCGCCGGCCGTCTCGCTGATGCCCAGCATCCGGCCGTCCACGTGCGCGGGCACGCCGGAGATCAGCGTCTCCGGGCACTTGCCCAACCGCTCGGTGGGCCAGTACTTCCGGATGATGTCGTGGTTGTGCCCGACGCCGCCGGACGCGACGACCACGGCCGCCGCCCGGTGCTCGAACTCGCCCACGACCTCCCGTGAGGACGCCTTGCCGCGCTCCAGGTCGTCACACGGCTCCAGCACGGCCCCGCGCACGCCGACCACGGCCCCGTCCTCGACGATCAGCTCGTCCACGCGGTGGCGGAAGCCGAACTCCACCAAGCCGCGCTTCTCCGCCCCCAGCACGGGCTCGGCGAACACCCGCACCACCTCCGGACCGGTGCCCCAGGTCAGGTGGAAGCGGGGCACGGAGTTGCCGTGGCCGTCGGCCTTGCCGTCGCCGCGCTCGGCCCACCCGACCATGGGCAGCACGCGCAACCCCAGGTCGTGCAGGTACTGGCGCTTGCCGCCGGCGGCCCACTCGACGTAGGCCTGCGCCCACCGCCGCGGCCAGTGGTCCTCGCGCTCGCGGTCGAACGCCGCGCTGCCCAGCCAGTCCTGCATGGCCAGCTCGTAGCTGTCCTTGACGCCCAGCCTGCGCTGCTCGGGCGAGTCGACCAGGAACAGCCCGCCCAGCGACCAGAAGGCCTGCCCGCCGAGGTTGTTGCGGTTCTCCTGGTCCAGCACCAGGACCTTCCTGCCCGCCTTGGCCAGCTCGTGCGTGGCGACCAGGCCGGCCAGTCCGGAACCGACGACGATGACGTCCGGGTTCATGCGTCCCCTCCCGGGGTGGTGTAGGCGAGCACGACAGCTTCGAACAGGTCCAGCCGGCGGCGGCGCGCCGCGGGGTCGTCCGGCTCGACCAGGCACTGCACGGTGGTCCCGTCGTGCACGGCGACCAGCGCGAGCGCCAGCGCCCGCGGGTCGGCGACCGCGCGCCCGACCCGCCGCAGGAAGGACACCAGGACCGGGGTGAGGGTGCCGGCGATCGCGTCCTCCCGCTGGGCGACCACCTCGCGCAGGCCCGGCGTGCGCAGGGCGTGCGCGGTGAACTCGGCGGTCACGCGGTACCAGGCGTCGTCCACGCCCACCGCCGCGTCGACCAGTTCCACCAGGTCGCGGGCGGTGCGCACGTCGGTGGTGTCGGCCGCCGCCAGCGCCGCCCGCAGGTCCTCCAGCAGCGCCCGCGACCGCTCCGCCCACATGGCCAGGAACAGCTCGTCCAGCGAGGCGAAGTTGGAGTAGAACGCGCCGCGGGTGAACCCGGCCCGCTCGCAGACCTGCTCGACGCTGGCCCGGCCGAAGCCCTCGGCGGCGAACACCGCCAGCGCGGCCTCGTGCAGGCGGCGCAGCGTCTCGGCCCGGCGGCGGGTGGGCGGCATGCGAACCTCACTCTCGATACACCAATGTATCGGGTACACCGCTGTATCGGAAGTGGTCAGAGCCAGCCGCGTTCCTTCGCGAGCATCCCGGCCTGGAAGCGGGTCGCCGCGCCCAGGCGCGCCATCAGGTCGGCGACGTGGGTGCGGTACTTGCGCAGCGACACGTTGACCGCCCGCGCCGCGACCTCGTCCTTGTCGTACTCGGCCAGGCTGCGCAGCACCTGGCGTTCGATCGTGGTCAGCGGCACGTCCAGCTCCCGCGCCCGCGACCAGGTGCCCTCGAAGGCCTCCACCAGCGTCGCCACGATCCCCGGCTGCCGCACCTCCAGCGCGCCGGCCTGCCCGTCGGCCGGGTCCAGCTGCACGAACGCCACCGCCCGGTCGATGATCAGCACCTGGCGGCGGTACTCGTCGCTGATCCGGTGGTGGTCGCCGGCGGCGTGCTGGCGGCGGGCGTAGTCGTGCTGGGCCGGGTCGTCCAGGGACGCCGATGGCACCAGCGTCCGGCACCGCAGGCCCGCCGCCAGCCGGCGGTGGAACGCGCGGACCGCCTTGTCGTCGGCCCGCGCGCGGCTCATCGGGCGCGTTTTCATGTTCATCGTCTCGGTGCACGTGGACGCCAGCTGCCACACCCGGTTGTTGACGGTGTCCGCGCCCTCGATGCGTTCCACCAGCTCCACCGGCCGGCCCCGGGTCTGCTCCTCGACCAGGTCGCGCACCACCACCCACGCCGAGCTGAGGTTGTGCAGCTCGCGCGAGGTCTCCTCGACCCGGCGGCGGATCAGGCGGTCCACCGCCACCGCGGGCGGGACGGGGGTGTGGGTGGCGTCCACCACCTCCAGCTCGTGCAGCTCGGCCAGGACCGCGGGCACGTCGAGGCCGTCGAGGTCGGTGGGCGCCCGGCCCGGTGACCGCAGCAGGTGCCGGTACACCCGTTCCTGGTCGGCCGTCAGCCCCAGGCTTGTCAGGTTCAACGCGCGCGACCCTCCTTTTCGTTGCCTGCAACAAGCTGCAGCGAACGTGCAGGTTGTTGGACTTCAGCCGCAATGATCTTCCGGCGATCCTCGCACGGACAACCGGGTTCGCAGAGGGGGAGACCGTGAGCGACAGGGCGGAGATCGTCGAGGTGTGCACGCGGATGGCCGTGCACGCCGACCGGCGGGAGTGGGACGAGCTGGCCGAGGTCTTCGCGCCCTCGGTGACCCTTGACTACACCAGCCTCAACGGGGGTGAGCCGGGCGTGCTCACCCCGGCGGAGATCGTGGCCGCGTGGTCGGGTTTCCTGGGCGCGTTCGACGCCACCCAGCACCTGGTGACCAACCACCTGGTGACCGCCGCCGGGGACAGCGCGGTGTGCACGGCGTCCTTCCAGGCCACGCACGTGCTGGCCAACCGGTTCGGCTCGCCGCTGTGGACGTTGGGCGGGGACTACGAGTTCCACCTGGTGCGCGTCGAGGGCTCCTGGCGGATCGCGGGCGTGGTCATGACCGTGGTCTGGGCCGACGGCAACAAGGACCTGCTCGCGCTGGCCGCCGCCGGGGGCGCGTCGTGACCATCGTGGAGCGCGTCGTCTTCGACAGCGACGGCGAGGAGTTGACCGGCAACCTGTACCTGCCGGAGTTCCGCGCGCCCGCCGTGGTCGTGGCCGGGACGTGGACCAGTGTCAAGGAGCTGATGGCCGACCGGTACGCGCGCCGCCTGGCCGACCGCGGCATCGCCGCGCTGTCCTTCGACTTCACCGGCTTCGGCGAGTCCACCGGCGAGCCGCGCGACGTGGAGGACCCGGCGGGCAAGATCAAGGACATCCGCGACGCGCTGACGTTCCTGTCCGGACACCCGGAGGTGATGGGCGACCGGCTGGGAGCGCTGGGCGTGTGCGCGGCGGCGATGTACATGGCGGGCGTCGCGGTGGAGGACCCGCGGGTGCGGTCGTTGGCGCTGGTCGCGCCGTGGCTGCACGACGCCGCGATCTGCGAGGAGGCGTACGGCGGTGCCGAGGGCGTGGCGGCACGGACCGAGGCCGGGCACCAGGCGCGGGCCCGGTTCGAGGCGACCGGCGAGGTCGAGTACGTGCCGGTGGTGAGCGGGACCGATCCCCGGGCCGCGATGCCGATGGAGATCGACTTCTACCTCAACCCCGAGCGCGGCGGCATCCCGGAGTGGCCCAACCGGTTCGCGGTGATGGCGTGGCCGGGCTGGCTGGGCTACGACTCGATCGCCCTCGCGCCGCGGGTGTCCGCGCCGACGATCATGGTCCACAGCGAACAGGCGGCCATCCCCGACGGCGCGCGGCGCTTCTACGCCGGGCTGCCCGGCCACAAGGCGCTGGTGTGGACCGAGGGCACGCAGTTCGACTTCTACGACTGGGAGCCGAACGTGACCATGTCGGCGGCTGCCGCCGCCGCGCACTTCCGGGAGACGCTGTGACCGTGCTGGTGACCGGCGCGACCGGCAACGTGGGCTCGGAGGTCGTGCGCGCGCTGGTGGCGCTCGGGGTCGAGGTGCGGGCGCTGGTGCGGTCGCCGACGCCGTTGGACGTGCCGCAGGTGGTCGGCGACCTGAACGACCCGGCGTCGCTGTCGTTCTTCGGCGTGGAGTCGCTGTTCCTGCTGCCCGGCTACCGGGACATGCCGGGCATCCTGGCCAAGGCCGTGGACGCGGGCGTGCGCCGGGTGGTGCTGCTGTCCAGCCCGGCGGTGACCGCGTCGGACACCGCGAACGCCGTGTCGCGGTACATGATCCGGTCCGAGGAGGCGGTGTTCGCGTCCGGTCTGGAGTGGACCGTGTTGCGGCCCAACGGTTTCATGTCCAACACCCTGCGCTGGCTGCCGCAGTTGGCCGCCGGGAACGTGGTGCGCGACGCGTTCGGCGGCGTGCCGGTGGCGATGATCAACCCGTACGACATCGGCGAGGTGGCGGCGCGGGCGTTGACGTCCGACTTCGCCGGGCAGGTGCTGGCGCTGAGCGGTCCGGAGAAGCTGTTGCCCGGCGACCGGGTGCGGGTGCTGGGCGAGGTGCTGGGCCGCAACCTGTCCTTCGTGGCGTTGCCGGACGAGGTGGCGCGGGCGGAGATGTCGGCGGCGATGCCCGCGGAGTACGTGCACGCGTTCTTCAGCTTCTACAGCGACGGCACCCTGGACGAGTCCCGCGTGCACCCGACGGTCCAGGACGTGACGGGCCGCCCGCCGCGCGACTTCGGCACGTGGGCGCGGGCGCACGCGGCGGAGTTCGCGACGGCGTGACGGGGACGCCCTTCTCCGGCTCGCTCCGCGGAGTCGGAGAAGGGTTCGTTCAGGGGAACGCGAATGCCCGCCGAACTCTGGGAAGCTCGCGGCCATGCAGCCACCGCCGGGTGCCACGGGTTCACTCATCGGACCAGCGGACGCGTTCGACGTCCCCGTCTTCGTCCGTCGATCCGCACCGCTCAGCCCGAGCGTGCGGCCCAGGCCCAACGCGGTCGCCAGCGCGTCCAGGCCCTGGCCGACGCCCTCGGACGTGCCACCGTCCGGGGCCTACCGGGTGGCCACGACCTGGCGCGACGTCATCGACGCGGCGATGTCCGTCGGTCGGGACGTGACGACGTGGCTGACGGCGACCCCCGTTCTGGCGTGGGCGGAGATCGTCGCACGGAGGGCTCCGCTGTCGGCTTACCTCGGCCGCACTTCGCGCCCAGCTTGGGGGAGCACGGGCTTCGTCGTGGAGCCGAACGTCGTGTACACGGACGGGACCGAAGCGACGGCCAAGACCGCCTTCGGCTACCGCATGGGCATGACCATGGCGGAGTGGGCGTGTCGCGGCTTGTTGGGCCTCGGTCCGACCACTCATGCCGAGTCGCTGACACCCGTTGACGCTGGTCCCGCTTGGTCCACCGCCTCCGGGCTGCCGGACCTCGTCGGTTATCACCCGGCGACCGGTGACTTGACGTGGCTGGTCGAAGCCAAAGGCAGTCGGAGACTGGGCCAGCCGATGCTCGCGAACGGTGTCGAGCAACTGTGCCGCCAGGGCCTCATGGTGGGTCCCCACATGAGAGTGCTGTGCGGCACCAGTCTTGAGGACAGGCTCTTCATGATCATCGACGTCGAAGAGGTGTCCGGTACGCCCCGGGACGACTGGTCGACCGACGACGGCCTGCTTCCACTCGCGCGGTCACGCATGCTCCTGTACCTCGCGTTGAGGGCCATGCCGACAGAGTCGCTCACCGTGCTGCCGGTCGGCTCCGGTGTCGCGGAGCAGCGCGGACGCCGGGGCGGACTTGGAACGGTCGCGCTGTTGGAGGACGATCCCGCGACTGAGGAAGCACGCCGAGAGGCGCGGTCTCGGCCAGGGCGCAGGGGCGTTCGGCAGTCCGACATGCTCACGGCGCAGGTTCCCGGCACCGATCTGGTCATCGGCATGTCGCGCCGCCTCTATGGCGCTTGCGCGAGCCTCGCGCGGGTAGAGGCGGAGCTTGTTTCCGAGGTCAACGTCCGGCAACCACCTCCGCGACCCGATGCAGGCGAGAACGAGATCGAGGACGTTTCCCAACGACGACTGCACCACCTGCACGTCTTCGAGCGCGAGCGCCGGTCGTCCGCTGCCGCCGAGACCCAGCAGGGTTACTACAGAGGCGCGGAGTCGGAGTGGGACGACTTGGTCGGGAGCGAACCGAGGTTCAGCGCCGAACCGGTCTCCGGGTACCTGGAGGCGGCCACCGAGGACATCTACCTCGCGGTCGACGATCGGTCCATCACCGGAGTTCAGCGGTAGCCCACGCAGGCGACGATCGCCGCCATGTGATCGGCTCAGCCGGTCAGGGCTTCGCGCACGCGCGTGATCACCGCGTGTTCGCCCTCGCCCACGAACCCGTCGGCCGTGGCGACCTCGCGGCAGACGGACAGGACCGCCTCCGGGAACGTCCGCGCGTCCGCCGGGGACTTCGCGGACAGGATCTCCGTCGACCGGCGCAGCGCCGTCAGGACGCCCGCCTCCACGTCGGCCACCGTGCCCTCCGGCAGCACCGGGTGGTCGGCGGACAGGACCTCGCGCAGGGCCGGCGAGAACGTGGCCAGCGCGCGGATGCCGGCGTGGCTCTCCTGGTCCAGCGCGCCCGGTTCGGCGGTGGAGACCAGGACCATCGCGCCGAACACGGCCGTGCGCAGGGTGCGGGCTTCGGTGTCGGTGTAGATCACCCGGTCAGCCTAGAGAGCAATGACTGCGATCTTCAGTAACTGCTACTCGAAGTTACACATATTTGGTATGGTCACCGAAACCCGGCGCACGGCAGGAGGCGACGATGCACGTCCTGGCACACGAGGCACCACCGGCGGGTGGGGCGGAGTTCTGGCAGGTCCTGGTCGCGGCGGGGATGGCGGCCGTGGTGTTCGTGCCGGTGCTGCTGTTCGCGGTCAAGGAGCGGGCCGGGCGGCCCAACGCGGTCGGGCGGCTCGCCGACCGGGCCGCACAGCGAACCGGCCTGCCGCGCTGGGCCGCGCTGCCGATGGGGCTCGCCGGGCTGTCCGGGTTCGCGGCGCTGGTCGGGGTCTACTGGGACGTCCCGATCCACATGGAGCTGGGCCGCGACGAGGGGCCGCTGGCCAACCCGTCGCACTTCCCGATCTACTTCGGCCTGATGGGCATCCTGGCCAGCGGCCTGGTCAGCGCGGCCCTGGCCAAGGACCCGCTGCCGACGCGGACCCTGCGGATCACCAAGGACTGGCGCGTGCCGATGGGCAGCGTGCAGATGACGGCCACCGGGCTGGTGGGCGTGGCCGGGTTCCCGCTGGACGACGTGTGGCACCGGCTGTTCGGGCAGGACGTCACCGAGTGGGGTCCCACGCACATCCTCATGATCGGCGGCGGCGTCGGCGTCGTGATCGGGCTCCAACTCCTGCTGGCCGAGGCACGCCAGGTCGGCGCGCACGGCCGGCTGGTGCGGCTGCTCGGGCCGGTGCTGGCGGGCGCGTGGCTGATGGGCGCGTCGACGTTCCTGATGGAGTTCGACCTGGGCGTGCCGCAGTTCCCGATGCTCGCGCAGGTGGTGCTGGTCGGGCTGGTCGGGGCGTGGACGCTGACCGTCGGGCGGCTGTCGTGGGGGCCGGGCGGGACGCTCATCGTGCTCGCGGTGCTGCTGGGCAGCCGGGTGCTGTACTCGGCGATCCCCGCGGTGGCCGACCTGCACGTGGCGGTGCCGCTGCCGTACCTGGCCGAGGCCATCATCGTGGAAGCGGCGGCGCTGTTCGTCACGAGGTGGCGGTTCGCGCTGGTCGCCGGGGTCGGGGCGGGCACGGTCGGCATGCTCGGCGAGGCCGCGCTGTCGCAGACCCTGATGCCCAACCCGTGGCCGTCGCACCAACTGGTCTGGTACGTCGCCTACGGCACGGCGGCGGCGGTGGCGGGCGCGCTGATCGGCGTGTGGCAGCACGAACGCGTCGAGGAGGTCGCCGACCGGTCCGAGAGCGCCGGTCCGCGCCACCTGCCCGGCCTGGTCGGCGCGCTGGCGGCGGTCGGCCTGATGGCGGCGGTCGCGGTGCCGCAGGACCCGGAGCCGACGAGCGGGACGCTCACGCTGGCCGAGGCCGGCGCCGGCTTCGAGGTGTCCAACCCGAACAGCGACGCCACGCCGAAGTGGGTGCACGCGACGGTCCGCCTGGAACGCCCGGTGGACAACCCGGTGTGGCTCAACGGTTTCGCGTGGCAGGGTGGCGACTTCGCCACGACCCCGCTGGAGGAGGTCGGCGACGGCGTCTACCGCACCGCCCAGCCGCTGCCGGTCTACGGCCAGTGGAAGTCCGGCGTCCGCCTGCACACCCCCGACGGCGTGATGGCGATCCTGCCCATCTACGCCCCCGCCGACCCGGCCGCCGGTGCCGCCGCCATCGAGGCGCGCGACGGGGCACGGGCGTTCATGGCCGAAATCGACTTCCTGCAGCGCGAACGCAAGAGCGACACGCCGGCCGTGCTGTGGGTCGTCGCGTACGTGATCGTGGGCCTGATCTTCGCCGGCATGTGGATCCTGTTCGCCTGGCTCTACGCCAACGCGTCCCGGGTCCGGGGCCTGCACCGGGCGGTCTGACGACCGGCGGGGGGGGGGGGGGGCCCCCCCCCCCCCCCGGGGGGGGGGGGGGGGTGGGGGCCGGGGGGGGGGGCCCCGCCGGGGGGGGTCTCCCCCGGGGGGGGGGGCGGGGGCCCCCCCCCCCCCCGCCGGAGGTCAGGACAGCTTGACGATCTGGGCCGCGACCTCGACCGGGGCCTCCAGCGGCAGCATGTGGCCGGCGTCCTCGACCACGATCGACTCGCCGCCCACCGCCTCGGCCAACGCCCGCGCGTTGTACTCGCCGACCAGCCGGTCCTCGTCGCCCACGATCGCGATCACCGGCTTCTCCGCCGCCACCGTCAGCGCCGCCTCGCGGTCGTAGCGGTCCACGGCCGGGCGGAACAGCGCGATCGTCTCCGGCCAGTGCGCCCACACCATGTCCGCCGTGAGGTCCACGTCCTCGGCGCGCGGTTCGTCGCCGAACAGCCACCACCGCAGGCCCGCGGTCTTCGCCGGCTCGATGCGCTCGCGCACCGCCCGCACGATCGGCCCGAACGCGCGTTCCAGCTCCCGCACCAGCTTGCCCAGCGCCTTGGGCCACGCCAGCGAGGTCTCCGACAGGCCGCTGGCCGCCGTGGACACGAACACCAGCCCCGCCACGCGCTGCTTGTAGAGCCGGGGCCGCCGTTCGGCCATGGCCATCGCCGCCATGCCGCCCATCGAGTGGCCCGCGATCACCACCTGACCGGTGGGGACGAGGCGTTCGATCAGCTCGCCGAGGTCGTCACCGAGCTGCTCGATGGTCGCGGTCTCCCGGGTGGCCGGGCCGGACGCGCCGTGGCCGCGGTGGTCGTAGGCGATCACCGCCACCGACTCCGGCAGCTCCGCGACCACCCGGTGCCAACTGCGGTGGTCCAACGCGTAGCCGTGCGCGAGCACCACGGTCACCTCGGCGTCGGGCGTGCCGCTGCGCACCAGGTTCAGCTCGGTGCCGTCTTCCAGCCGCAACCGCTCGGTCGCCATACCGCCGTCCTTTCGTCGTCGGACCTCACCCGGATCAACGACGAGCCGAACGGAACGTCACGGTTCCGCCGCGAAGGTCCCCGTCCGGGCGGGACCAAAGACCCCAATCCGGCGGAACCGCTAACGGGCCGTGAGCACCACCCGAAACACGGACCAACAGATGAATCGTCAACGACCGGACGGACGCGCCCGCGTGACCCGTTCGGCGGAGCCCTCGACCGGAACCGGTGCACCCATGAACCCGACCTCACGGCGAGGACTCGTCGTCGTCGCGGCGCTGGCGCTGCTCGCCCCGCCCGTCGCGCAGGCCACCACCTTCGGCTCACCGGCCGCCGCCTACACCGCGGGTGGCATCTCGGCCGGCGGCCTCTACTACGCCAAGTCCGGCAGCACCCTCACGCTCACCGTGAAGACCGACGACCGCGCCCGATGCGTGCAGGTCACCGGCCTGACCACGCAGACCTCGCCGACCGCCAAGACCACCTGGACCTTCACCCGCCCCGCCGGCTCCGGCGCGGACGGCGTGCGCACCGCGACCGTCACCATCGGCGAGAACGTCAACACCAACGGCGTGTGCACCGTCCGCACCGCCACCACCGGCGTCTCCCACGTGCTCGACAACACCGGCCCCACGGCCACCGCGTCCCTCGACCCCGCCGCCAACGCGGCCGGCTGGCACCGGGACGCCGTCGCCCTGACCTGGACCGCCGACGACGGCGGGGGAGTGGGCGGCGGCACCGTCACGCCCCCGTCCACCGTCACCGACGACACCGCCGGCACCACGATCACCGGCACCGCCACCGACGCCCTGGGCAACACCGGCCCGACCGCCTCCGTCGTGGTCCGCCGCGACACCGGCGCGCCCGCGATCAGCGCCGCCACCACCCCGCCCGCCAACGCCCACGGCTGGCGCGACGGCCCGGTCACCGTCACCTTCACCTGCGCGGACCCGTTGTCGCACATCGCGTCCTGCCACGCCGACGGCACCACCTCCGCCGCCCGCACGCTCACCACCGAGGGCGCGGACCAGTCCGTCACCGGCACCGCCACCGACAACGCCGGCAACACGACGACCACCACCGCCGGCGGCATCGCCATCGACACCACCCCGCCCACCATCACCGGCTCGCACACCGCGACCGGGTGGACCAACCAGCCGGTCACCGTCACGTTCACCTGCGCCGACCCGCTGTCCGGCGTGGACACCTGCGCCGCCCCGGTCGTCCTGGACGGCGAGGGCGCGGACCAGTCCGCCACCGGCACCGCCACGGACAAGGCCGGCAACACCGCCACCACCACGCACGGCGGCATCGACATCGACCGCACCGCACCCGTCACCACCGCCACCGCGCCCGGCACGTGGACCAACACCGACGTCACCGTGGGGCTGACCGCGCACGACGCCCTGTCCGGCGTCCGCGAGACCCGCTACACCGTCAACGGCGGCCCGGAGAACACCGGCACCAGCGTCCCGTTCACCGCCGAAGGCACGCACACGCTGACCTACTGGAGCATCGACCACGCCGGCAACGCCGAGACCGCGCGCACGGTCACCGTGGACATCGACAAGACCCCGCCGTCGATCACCCACACCATGACCCCCGACGCCAACGCCAACGGCTGGCACGCCGGGACCGTCACCGTCGCGTTCACCTGCGCCGACACCGGCTCCGGCGTCGCGAGCTGCGGCCCGGACCGGACCGTCACCGCCGAGGGCGCGAACCAGGCCGCCGACGGCGCCGCCACCGACCACGCCGGCAACTCCGCCACCGACCCGGTCCGCGTCAACCTCGACCGCACCGCGCCGACCATCAGCGCCGAGCCCGCCACCGCCCCGAACGCCCACGGCTGGCACCGCGAGGACGTCACCGTCACCTACACGTGCGCCGACGCGCTGTCCGGTGTGGACACCTGCCCGTCGCCGACCGTCCTGGGCGAAGGCGCGGACTCCGCGTCCGGCACCGCCGCGGACGCGGCCGGCAACACCGCCACCACCACCCTGACCGTGAACATCGACAAGACCGGCCCCACGCTCACCGGCACCCCCTCGACCACCGCGTGGAGCACCGACGACGTCACCGTCACCTGGACCTGCGCCGACACCGCCTCGGGCGTGCTCGACGCCCCCGCGCCCAGCACGGTGACCGGCGAGGGCGCGAACCTCGCCGCCACCGCCACCTGCACCGACAAGGCCGGCAACACCACCACCGCGACCACCGGCGGCATCCGCATCGACCGCGCCGCCCCCGCCACGCAGGCCGCGCCCGTCGCCGCCGGCTGGCACGCCGACCGCGTGGACGTGACCCTGAACGCGGCCGACGCCCTGTCCGGCATCGCCCAGACCCACTACCGCGTGGACGACGGCCCCGCCCAGCCCTACACGGGCACGTTCGCCTTCACCACGGGTGGCAAGCACACCATCGCGTACTGGAGCACCGACGCGGCCGGCAACACCGAGGACCCGCGCGCCCTGGCCGTGTGGATCGACGACGCCGACCCGACCGTGACCGCCGACCACCCGGCCGCCAACGCCCACGGCTGGCACAACGCGCCCGTCACCGTGACGTTCACCTGCGACGACACCCAGTCCGGCGTGGCCGGGTGCGCCGACCCGGTGGAGGTCGGCGAAGGCGCGGACCAGTCCGCCACCGGCCACGCGGTCGACGGCGTCGGCAAGTCCGCCACCACGACCGTCACCGGCCTGGACATCGACCTCACCCCGCCCACGCTGACCCCGTCGCCGACCGCCGGCTGGCACCGCTCGGACGTCACCGTCGGGTGGACCGCGTCCGACGGCCTGTCGGGCATCGACTCGGCCCCGGCCGACAGCGTGATCACCGGCGAGGGCCGGTCGCTGTCCGCGGGCCCGGTGACCGCGAGGGACAAGGCGGGCAACGAGAGCGCCCCCGCGTCGGTGACCGGCGTGATGATCGACCGCACCGCCCCCGTCGTCGCCGGCACCACGCTCACCGCGCCCAACGCGGCCGGCTGGTTCCGCGACGAGGTCGTCGTCGACTTCGCCTGCACCGACCCCGACCTGGCCGACGGGACGGCCGGTTCGGGCGTCGCGACCTGCCCGACCAGCCGCGTGCTGCGCGGGGACGGCGTGGACCAGTCGGTGACCGCCGACCCGGCCGCGGACGTCGCCGGCAACACCGGCGCCCCGGTCACGTTCGGCGGCGTGGACATCGACGGCACCCCGCCCACCACCACCGCCGACAACCCGTGCACGGGCTGGTGCACCGGCTCCACCGCCACGGTCGTCCTGACCGCGTCCGACGCCCTGTCCGGCGTCACCGAGATCTACTACCGCATCGACGGCGGCCCCGAGCAGACCGCCGCGGGCGCCACCACGACGGTCGCCGTCCCCCTCGACGGCACCGGCTCCGGCACCATCAGCTACTGGTCGGTCGATGCGGCCGGCAACGCGGAAAGCCCCAACACCGCCGCCCTGAAGTGGGACAACATCGCTCCCGCGATCACCCACACCCTCACGCCGGCCCCCAACGCCGACGACTGGAACAACAGCGACGTCACCGTCACCTTCACCGCGCGCGACGACGACGCCGGCTCCGGCATCGACCCGTCCACCCTCACCCCGCCCACGGTCGTGTCCACGGAGACCGCCGGCACCACCATCACCGGCACCGCCCGCGACCTGGCCGGCAACACCGGCACCGACACGGTCACCGTCCGCCTGGACAAGACCCCGCCCACCATCACCGCCGAGCTGGTCGGCGGCCCGAAGCCCTGGCACACCACCCCGGTGACCATCCGCTTCACCTGCACCGACAACGGCTCCGGCATCCCGGCCACGGCGTGCCCCGACGACGTGGTCCTGTCCACCGACGGCGCCGCTCAATCCGCCACCGCCTCGGTCACCGACCGGGCCGGCAACACGGCTCAGGCCTCGCTCACCGGCATCAACATCGACCAGTCGGCCCCGACCATCACCGGCACCTCCGTCACCGACGGCGCGATCTACGACTTCACCGCCCCCGCCCCCGCGTGCACCGCCACCGACGCGGTCTCCGGCATCGACACCTGCGCCGTCACCGTCCAGCCCGGGGCCGAGGGGGTCCACACCTTCACCGCGACGGCCCGCGACCAGGCCGGCAACACCACCACCCGCACCGGCAAGTACCAGGTCCGGCGCTACCGGTTCAGCGGCTACCTGCAACCCGTCAACGACCCGGCGAACCCGGTGAGCGTGTTCAAGGCGGGCAGCACGGTGCCCGTGAAGTTCCAGCTGTTCGACGCCGCCGGCACGCCGGTCCAGGCGGCCACCCCGCCGACCTGGCTGACCCCGGTCCGCGGCGGCGCGACAACGACCCCGGTCAACGAGTCCGCGGGCACCGAAACGCCGACCGGCGGCACGTTCCGCTGGGACGAGACAGCCCGCCACCACATCTACACCTGGCAGACCAAGGGCCTCACGCCCGGCTACCACTACAAGATCGGCGTGAAGCTGGACGACGGCCAGACCAAGTACGTCACGGTGGGCCTGAAGTAGTCCCCAACGCCCGGACCCGCCGATCCAACAACCAGGCGAACCCCTCGGGATCGCCGACGACCATCTGGATCACCCGCCCCTCGGCCCGCACGGCGACCACAGGTCCGCCGGGCGGGCCGTCGGCGTGGGCGACCCAAACGCCCTGGACGTCGCGCAACGCCACCCGCCCGCCATGCAGGTCAGCCCCGGTCCCCACCCGCCACCACAACCACCGGCCGTCAACACCGGCGGTCGCCAACACCGGCTTCCAGACCCCCAACCCACGCACAGCCCGAGCCCGACTGCGCATCACCAAGGAGGTCCCCGCGACAGCCCCGTTGGCGGCGTCGAACAACACCTCATGCGCCCGCAAGACCAACAAAACGCCCAACACCCCGGCCACAACCGGCGGCACCCCCAACAAGGCCCGCCCGGTCACCCCCACAACCCCCACCACCTGCACCACCGCACCGAGCGCGACCACCCAGCCCCCGCCGGCCCTGACGAACCCCCGAGCGGCGAAGAACCCCACCGGCAGGAGGCACCCGACGACCAACACCCCCCACCACCCGGCGTTCCGGGTCCCACCCACCGCGGCGGTCACCGCACTCTCGACCGGCGGCCCCAGGAACCCGGCGAGGAGCAGCGGAAACACCCGCCGCCACCGCCCGCGGAACTCGGCGAGGACGGCGGCGTGGGCAACGAACGGCAAGCCCACAACCCACCTCCCGACCCCTCCACGAGACCACGGCCGGCCCTTCCGCGCGCGCCGAAACCGTCGTCCCCCCGTGAGACGATCGAACCGGGGGCCGGAGGCCACACCCCCTCACGCGGCTCGTCCACCCCGCCGCTGTTCGCGCGCCAGCCGGTCTCACCCCCACAACGCCGTCGGCCGCCGCACGCCCCGGCACCCCGGACCGCACGGCGGCCGACCCGTCGGTTCAGCTGTTCCGCAAGAACCGGTCCAACACCCGCACCCCGAACTGCAACGCGTCCACCGGCACCCGCTCGTCCACCCCGTGGAACAGCCCGGAGAAATCGAGATCCGCCGGCAGCTTCAACGGCGCGAACCCGAAGTTCCGAATCCCCAACTGCTGGAACGACTTGGCATCCGTCCCCCCGGACAGCATGTAAGGCAACACCCGCGCGCCCGGGTCCTCCGCCGTGATGGACGCCGTCATCGCGTCCACCAACGCCCCGTCGAAGGTCGTCTCCACCGGCGGCAGCCCGATCCACTCGCGCTCCACGTCCGGCCCCAGCAACTCGGCCACCTCGCGGTCGAACGCCTCCTCCCGCCCCGGCAGGATCCGGCAGTCCACAGTGGCCTCGGCGACCGACGGGATCACGTTCGCCTTGTACCCCGCGTTCAACATGGTGGGGTTGGCCGTGTCCCGCAACGTCGCCCCGATCATCCGGGACAACGCCCCCAGCTTCCCGACCGCGCCTTCGACGTCGTCGTCCGGGAACTCCAACCCGGTGATCTCCGAAACCCCGTCCAGGAACTCCCGCACCGACGGCGTGATCACCACCGGGAACCGGTGCTGCCCCAGCTTCGTCACCGCCGCCGCCAGCTTCGCCACCGCGTTGTCCCGGTGGATCATCGACCCGTGCCCGGCGGTCCCGCGCACCCGCAGCTTCAGCCACCGGATGCCCTTCTCCGCGGTCTCCACGAGGTAGGCCCGCACGTCGTCCTTCAACGTGATCGAGAACCCGCCCACCTCGGAGATCGCCTCGGTGACCCCCTCGAACAGCTCGGGCCGGTTGTCGACCAGCCACTTCGCCCCGAACAACCCGCCGGCCTCCTCATCGGCCAGGAAGGCGAACACGATGTCCCGAGGCGGCACCACACCATCACGCTTGAACCGACGAGCCACCGCCAGCGACATGGCGACCATGTCCTTCATGTCGACGGCCCCGCGCCCCCACACGTACCCGTCCTGCACCGCGCCCGAGAACGGGTGCACCGACCACTCCGACGGGTCCGCCGGCACCACGTCCAGGTGCCCGTGCACCAGCAGCGCCCCGCGCGACGGGTCGGCCCCGGCCAACCGCGCGACGACGTTCCCGCGCCCCTTGGCGCCGGACTCCACGTAGGTCGTCTCGTACCCGACCTCTTCGAGCTTCCCGGCGACCCACTCGGCCGCCTTCCGTTCCCCGACGAGCGTCGTGGGATCCCCGGTGTTGGTGGTGTCGATCCTGATCAGCTCGCTGGCGAGGCCGACGACCTCGTCCTGCGCCACCCGGAGGCCTTCTTCGACGTTGCTCACCCCGCCTTCCTACCACTCCGGCCCGACCCGCCTTGCGCCCGCGTTGCGGGGGAGGACCATGGGAGGTGTCCCCGAACGAAGGTGGCCCGCGATGCCGGACGACTTCTTCCGCTTCGGCAACAACCCCCTGGAGGACCTCGTCGGCAAGCTGTTCGCCGGCCTGGGGGGCGCGCCCGTCTCGCAGACCCGCCGGGCGGAGCGGTTCGGGCGTGACCTGACCGCCTCCGCGCGCGAAGGGGCGTTGGACCCGGTGGTGGGCCGCGACGACGTCATCGACGAAGTGGTCGAGGTGTTGTCGCGGCGCACCAAGAACAACCCCGTCCTGCTCGGCGACCCCGGCGTGGGCAAGACCGCGATCGTGGAGGGCATCGCCACCCGCATGGCCACCGGCCACGTCCCGCCCACCCTGGCCGGCCGCCGCCTGATCTCGATCGACCTGGCCGCCATGGTCGCCGGCTCCAAGTACCGCGGCGAGTTCGAGGAACGCCTCCAAGGCGTGATGGACGAGGTCGCCGCCACCAACCGCATGATCGTGCTCTTCATCGACGAACTGCACACCGTCGTGGGCGCGGGCAGCGCCGAGGGCGCGGTCATGGACGCCGCCAACATCCTCAAACCCGCCCTCACCACCGGCCGCCTGCAACTCATCGGGGCCACCACGGTCGAGGAGTACCAACGCCACATCGCCAAGGACGCCGCCCTGGAACGCCGCTTCCAACCCGTCCTGGTGGACGAGCCGTCACCCACCCAGGCGATCACCATCCTCACCGCCCTGCGCGCCCGCTACGAACGCCACCACGCCGTCCGCATCACCGACGAAGCCGTCCGCGCGGCGGTGGAACTGTCCGCCCGCTACGTCACCGACCGCTTCCTCCCCGACAAGGCCATCGACCTGATGGACCGCGCCGGCGCCCGCGTCCGCCTGCGCCAGAAGACCCCGCCCCCGGACCTGGACGCCCTGGAGGACCGCGTCCGACGCCTCCGCGAGGACGACCCCGACCAACGCCTGCCCGAAGCGGAAGCCGAGCTGGCCGCCGCCCGAGCCGCCCTCGCCGACGCCCCCCGGGTGGACGCCGACGACATCGCCGAGGTCGTGTCCCGCAGCACCGGCATCCCGGTCACCCAGCTCACCGAGTCCGAACGCCACCGCCTGCTCACCCTCGAAGACCAGCTCCACCGCCGGATCATCGGCCAGGACGAGGCCGTGGAAGCGGTGGCCGACGCCGTGCGCCTGGGCCGTGCGGGCCTGAAGCACCCCGACCGCCCCACCGGCTCGTTCCTCTTCCTCGGCCCCACCGGCGTCGGCAAGACCGAGGTGGCCAGAGCCCTCGCGGAGGCCCTCTACGGCTCGCCGGACCGCCTGATCCGCTTCGACATGTCCGAATACGCCCAACAGCACGTGGTCCCCGCCCTCACCAGCGCGGCCCGCCGCACCCCGTACTCGGTGGTCCTGCTGGACGAGATCGACAAGGCCCACCCCGAAGTCCTCAACACCCTGCTCCAACTCCTGGACACCGGCCGCCTCACCGACACCCACGGCCGGACCACGGACTTCGCCAACACGGTCGTCATCATGACCAGCAACACCGGCCCGGAGCACGTCCTGCACTTCCGCCCGGAGTTCCTCAACCGCCTGGACGAAACCATCCTCTTCCGCGCCCTGGACGCCGACGACCTGCGCCGGATCACGAAACTCCTCCTCAACGACACCCGCGACCGCCTGGCCGCGCAGAACATCACCCTGGACGTCACCGAAGAGGCCGTCACCTGGCTGGCGGCCACCAACTACACCCCAGACCACGGCGCCCGCCCCCTGCGCCGCACCATCGCCAAGGAGTTGGACCGCCGCCTCTCCCGAGCCCTGCTCACCGGCGACCTGCGCCCAGGCCACCACGTCTCCGTGACCGTGCAAAACTCCGAACCGGTCCTGACCATCACCGGTCGGGCGGGCGAGGAGGAGTCGAAGTGATCGTGGTCGGCGTGGACGGTTCGCAGGAGGCGCAGGCGGCGGCGCGGTGGGCGGTCGCGGAGGGGAAGCGGCGCGGGCTGCCGGTGCGCCTCGTGCACGCCTACCGGGTCCCGCCGATCGGGTTCCCCGTGTCGTTGCTGCCCGCCGAGGACGTGCGCGCGGAGTACGAGGAGCAGGGCCGGCGGATCCTGGCCGAGGTCGCGCACGCGGGGGAGACCCGCCTGGTCGAGGCCGGGACGGTGGACGCGCTGGTGGCGGAGTCCCGGCAGGCGGAGTTGGTCGTGGTCGGCGCGCGCGGGGCGGGCGGGTTCGAGGGATTGCGGGCCGGTTCGGTCGCGACGGCGGTGGCGGCGCACGGCAGTTGCCCGGTAGTCGTCGTTCGCGGCCACGAGCGCACGACCGGCCCGGTGGTGGTCGGTGTGGACGGCGCGCCGGCCGGTGAGGCGGCGATCGGTTTCGCGTTCGAGGCGGCTTCCACCAGGGGCGCGGCGCTACGCGCGGTCCACGTGCCGTCGCCGCTGGTAGTAGCCGGTCCCGACGCCGCGCCGCGACTGGCGTTCGACCGGGACGTCCTGGACCGGGAGGGTGAGCGCCTGCTGGCCCAGCGCCTGGCCGGGTGGCAGGAGCAGTACCCCGACGTCACCGTCGAACGCCGCGTCGTCCACGAAACCCCGGCCCAAGCCCTGCTAGACCACGCCGAAGACGCGCAACTGCTGGTCGTGGGCAGCCACGGCCACGGCGGCTTCGTCGGAATGCTACTCGGCTCGATCGGGCAGGCGATGATCCTGCACGCGCCCTGCCCGGTGGCCGTAGTGCGCCCTTCGGAAGGGCGATAAGTCCTCGGCGGGGCGGCGATCAGCGTGATCAACTGACGACGGAAGCGGTCACACTAGTCCGCCGCCCCAAGGCCGACCACGTGGCCCATCCAAAGATCCGCAACAACCTAACGAAGCCGCCCACCCTGGGTTCCCAACACCGCGGGCGCAGCACCCGTCACCGGTTCAGTAACAGCGTTATACGCGCTTGGAAAACGATGGTCAGCGCATCAGTCACTCCAAAGGGAGTCTTCACCCTAAACGTTCCAATATAAGCGCACGGTAACGAATGGCGATCATCAAATGGACGCCGCACCCATGCACCTTCTCGCCCCAACCTGGAACGCCGAGGTGCCCACCCCACCCCAACGCTCAACCCTGAACCCCTGCCCCCGCCGCGCCCCCGGCCGACGCCACGCCAAGTCAAGCCCCTGAGCAGCGACAACCCGGGCAACCCTCGTGACAGGTACCCCGATTTGGACCATGAAAGACGATCATGTAACCTATGACCACACCACGGCGAGAGCCGAGTCCGGGTGGCGGAATGGCAGACGCGCTAGCTTGAGGTGCTAGTCCCCGCAAGGGGGTGGGGGTTCAAGTCCCCCCTCGGACACAAAATGAGCTGATATCTCAGCCTCACCCCCAGTGATCTTCGCAGGTCACTGGGGGTTTTGTGTGTCAACATGAGATAACTTCAGCGCCTAGATGATCTTCTTTTCGGCGCGTGTTCAAGGCGACACTCTAACACCGCCGCTGCATAGTCGCTGGTCAGCGCGTTGTGTGGTGAGTGTCTACTGTGGACATTGATGACCTGTCGGCGCGCGCCCAGAAAAATCGCCAGCCGCTCATTACCGTCAGTAACGGACGTATCGTGCGGCTCGGCATGCGGCACAGACCGGACGGCGGAGCATGCTCCAGGCATCGCCCCGCAGAACCGGGCCGTGCCGGAAGTCAGACTTCGTCGTCCGTAGGCCGGAACAGTTCGAACGGCTCCACCTGCAAGGCGTCCGCCAAGACGAACACACGGTCGAGACTCGGCGAATGACGGCCGTTCTCGATGCGGTTGATCGTCTTGCGGTCGAACCCGCTCGCCTCCGCCAGTTGCTCCTGCGTCAGATCGCGTCCCAAACGCAGTGAAGCGAGGCGGTGCCCGAAGCGCGCACGGTAGTCCGCGAGGCGCGGATGAACCGGGGACGCTGGCACGGGGGCAACGTTGGTACGTTTGGCCGTGCGAGTCCGTACCAACACTGGTACAACATGCGGCACCGGAATCCGGACCGACGACGTTCACGCTGGTCAGCCCGCCACCGCCGCAGCACCATGACTCGAGGACACCGTTGAGCACCGACCCCAAGACCGTCCAGGCCGCCCGACTGCTGATCGCCCAACTCGGCCTCACTCCCCAGGACCTGATGTGGGTCCCGACGGACATCCCGACCTTCGCGCAGTACGTGCCCAAGGTGGTAGCGGCCTCCGGCCCAGGCGCCGCCCGCACCTACGGCACCTACTGGACCCGCATCACCGAGACCTTCGGCGACCGGCGCCTTGACGAGGTCACCGCCACCGACATCGAAATCCTCAAGCGACAGCTGGTCGCCAATCGACGCATCAGGCGCAACGACCGCGGCGGCCAGTCTGTGGCCGAACACCTCGTCTCAGCCATGCGAGCCATCTACGCCCAGGCCATCAACGACAACCTTCTGCCCCCTCACCACAATCCTGCCCTCAAGGTCGCCAAACCCCGCCCTCGCCCCATCACCCACTACGCCTTGGCGTCCAATGAAGTAGCCGCCCTGTCCGACGCACTGACCACCAGCGGCCACGACGCCGTACTGGACACCCTGCTGTTCCGTCTGCACCTGGAATCCGCCTGCCGACGTGGCGGCGCACTGGCCCTTCGAGAGGAGGACATCGAACCGACCTCCTGCCTCATCCGCCTGCGCGAGAAGAACAACACCGTGCGTCTGCAACCGATCAGCCCCACCCTGATCGCCTCACTACTGGCCCACCGCGAACACCGCGGGAACGGCAAACCCACCACCGAACCACTGCTGCGCCACCACAACGGCACCCCGATCAACCGCCGCCGCTACGACCGCATGTGGCAACGCCTGGCCGACCGCATCCCCTGGGTAGCCGCCCACAACATCTCCACCCACTGGCTGCGCCACACCACCCTGACCTGGGTCGACCGCCACTACGGCCCTTCAGTCACCCGCGGCTACGCAGGCCACAGCCACCCGCGCGGCGACAACGTCACCGGCACCTACACCAAAGCCACCCTGCCCGAGATCGCCACCGCCCTGGCCGCCTACACCCGCGAACCACACCCCTTGGCCACCACACCACCACCCGAAGGCGGACAGCCCACGTTCCCCGTCTTCACGCCGGTACGTCCGTGACCGAGCGTCCCACGCGGCTTTTCGTCCCACCGACCAACCGCCCGCAGGTACCGCTGCAGACCATCGCCCCGCCACCGGCGCTTTCAAGGAAGGCCGAACTCCTGCTCGTCACTGCGGCCATCGACCACTCCGGCCGCATCCCGGCCCGTCGACTTCTGCGTGCACTGGCCTGGAACCCAGGCGACTCCACCAGCACCCAACTACGCGGCGACGTGATCACACTGCGCCTCGACCCGAAGAGCCCGCGTCGGATTGACAGCCGGCACCACGTCTTCGTCCCCCTCGGTCTACGTGACCTGACGGGTATCCGCACCGCCGACCACATCGCACTCCTCGCCGTGCCCCAAGAACAGGTGCTCCTCATCTGTCCTGTGGGGGTCCTACGCTCGCTGATGGCAGATCATTTGACGCTGGAGGACGACGCTGTAGTAAGCCAATCCTGATCAACGCCCTCAGCGTGAGGTCGCAATGAGTGCCTCTCGCAACGCGCTCGATCACGCATCGCTGCAACTAGGAGTGCACCTTGCTCCGAATCCGAGACCGATACGCCGGCATGGCTGGTGAGCGCACTACACCCCTTACGTCAACGACTCGGGCTGGTCGAACCAGTCAGCCAACATGGTCGCGGACAGCACCTCGACCCCGACGTGTTCCTGGACCAAGCGCCTACCATCAGCGACCGCAGAAGTCGCGGCCTCCCCTAGTGGCTCGTCGAACCACGTTCGCGCCCACGCGACGAGGGCGGCCGTCGGGCGTGCTGTGTTCGACGGGCGTGCGGTTCCGTGGTGAAGCAAGAGTCGATAGAGCCCACGTGCGGGTATGACCGGTGGTAGAGCCAGCTCCGCAGCACGGCTCTCGGCCAGCTTGGCGACTCGCAGACCTCCCGTGTCGATGTCGCCGAAGTACCAGCAGGCGGTGGGCGCAGGTGCCATCGTGCTCAAAGCCGCGAGGCGGGTCCCAACCTGGTTGCCCGAGCCCCAAACGACCCGACCGTCGAACCCCAACTGTTCCGCCCGGTCGCTGATCGAGCGGAAAGTGGTGTAGTTCTCGATCACCAACCACGATCGGTCGCCAAGCGTTGTCTGCTCCACCGGCGGCCAGCACGCGTAAGCTTCGAGCAGTTCGAGGGTGAGCCTCCCCGGACTGAAGAGCGGGCCGAGCACCCAGCCTTCCAACTCCTTCTCGTCGCCCAGAACCTCCAAGGAGCGCTCGCGCACCGGGACCCGTATGGCCCTGCGCTTCGGCAGCCAGTTGTTGACCGCCTCGAGGAACGACAACTCGGCAGGGCTCAGGAGATCTTCGTCGAAGAGCCGGGCCGCCCACGCCAACTCCGCATGCCAGACCACGGGTGGTCTCGCGGTTCGCTCGGGACGGAGCGGCGCGGGCCTCGTCACGTAGAGGGGGAGTGGGGGATGGGCTGAGCGATCCAGCCTGGTCCGCGGCAGTTCCACTCGCCCCTCAGCAGCCAGAACGGCGAGAGCCCTGAGCACACGGCTCCTCCATCCCACTGCGGCGGCAGCAGTCCGATCGACCGACGCGGCGGCGACGAGGACGGCTTGCAGGGGCACGCGACGGACACGTGACTTCTCCACCGCCAGGGCGATGGCGTCCGCGATGGCCTTCTCATGGTTCATGCCGCACCGCCGACACCACGTCGACGACCTGCGAGTTGTTGTCATCGACCTGCACGTACGCGCGACCTTCGCGCGTCGTGGAGGACCGCTTGTGCATGGCCGCGATCCGGGGGAAGGTCGTAACGGCCCCGAGGTCGCCGATACCCGTCCAGAACACCAACTGGACGCCGTTGGCCCGGGCGACCTTGCGCTGGAGTTCGAGGAAGGGCAGGTAATTCGCCTTGCCGAGGGGGTTGTCCAAGGGCACCACGCCGCCCGCGGAGCCGGCTTTGGCACCGGTGCGCTGCTCGGCGCGCAGTCGGGCGAGTACGCAGAAGAG
Source organism: Saccharothrix sp. NPDC042600 (assembly GCF_040647305.1). Lineage (NCBI taxonomy): Bacteria > Bacillati > Actinomycetota > Actinomycetes > Pseudonocardiales > Pseudonocardiaceae > Saccharothrix > Saccharothrix sp. NPDC042600. Next base: position 96,582 of record NZ_JBEZBW010000004.1, read on the forward strand.
CACCAGTGAGGCGGTGAGGTTCTCACCACCGGACCACTTGCGCATCTCCTCCACCGGGGTTCGCCCGATCGGCTGATCGGGCGAGGGCTTGAGCACGGTTGCCTTGAATCCCTCGACGACTGACGCTTCCGTCGCGCGCCACAGCAGCTCGACGGCGTCCAACTCGATGCGGCCACTCCGGACCATGCGGTCCACCAGCTCCCCGACCCGAAGGACGACCTGTTCCCGGTTTGGACGGTTGCGCGCTTCGACCACCAGGAACTTCCGGTGTTCCCAGCGGCCGATGCCCTCCGGCAGCTCAGACAGGGCGGAGGCGCGGTTGAGCAGGGCGAGAGCATCGGCGACCAGGTCGCTCAACCTCACCACGACGTTGTTCTTGTGGGTCTCGACGTTGTGGAGCTGCTGGGAGATGGCCTTCTCCCTGGTTTCCAGGTCGAAGGCCAGCTCACCGGCCAGCGCGGCCACGCGTTCAATGACGTGCTCGCCGCGGAACATCTCCCGCAGTCGATGCACGGCCTGCCCGTGTTCGTCCTCCGCGACCGCGGCGAAGCGGTCCTGCCCGGCCCAAGTCCGCAGGTCGTGCACGGCCGCAGTGCGGGCGCGATCAGCTGCCACATACGCCTCCTGCACCTTCTCCAGCTCCGTGACGAGGTTCCCGACGACGGCCCGGGTCTCCTCGTCGTCGTCGGGAACCGTCCCGGACGGCTCGACGGCCGCGGCGACCGGACGCAGCTTGTCGGCCTGGTCGCGCAGGAGACCGGCGCGGGTTTCGGCCTTGCGGACCGCGTCGGCCGCGGCATCACGGTCCTTCTCGGTCTGTCCCAGCTTCACCTGCCCCTCCGACGCCTCCGCCTCCGCGGCCGCGGCCAACCGCTCGGCGTGCTCCTGGTCGACGGGCTGCTCGATCTCGTCGGTGCCGCGGAGCTTGCTCACGGGTGCTTCGGCTTGTTTCCGCCTGGCGGTATCGAGATCCGTCCGAGCCGCGCCGACCGCCTGGTTGGCGCGTTCGAGGCGCTCGGCGGCGCGGGCGGCGGCGCGGGCGCGGAGGTCGTGATCCGCGGATGCCTCACCGGCGACCAGTTCGAGGGCGGATCGCTGCACCTCCTCCGGGTGCGCGTACCACGCCCTGCCGACCTTGACGACCTCGCGTTCGGCATCCTCCACCGCCCTGCGCAGCTCTCGTTCCGGGAACTCCTCCCGCAACTGGCGCTGGGCTTCGGCGTCGACGGTCTCGGCCGCCTCCAGTGCCAGGTCGGTAAGGGTGGCCGGTCGGGGCAGTCCTTCACGTCGTCCCGTCCACTCGGTTCGCCGCCGGTCCAGCTCACGGATGTCCGTGGCAAGTCGCTCGATGATCTGAGCCGCGTCCTCGCGGTGCCTCTCGGCCTGGCCGGCCTGGGCCGCGGCCCGGGAGCGCTCGTCCGGGATCGCCGCCAGCCTGGCCTTCGCGGGTTCCGCGACGTCCCGTTCACCAGCGGCCAACGCCGCCACCCGTGGCAGGACCGCCCCGATCCGCGCGAGCTGCTCCCTCCGGTCAGCGAGCAGGCCGGCTACCTCGTCCGCGCCCTCCCGGGTCGTTCGCAGCTCCTCCGACACGGTGTCCTCGTGCTCACGGGCTCGTGCCAGTGCGGACTCGGCGGCGGAGGTGCGCTCGCGCAGGCCGTCAATGCCGTCAGCGGGCAACTCGCCGACGAACGCCTGGATTCGCGCGATCCGGGTGGCGTCGTGGCCGCGCTGCTCGCTCAACCGTGCCAGGAGCTCGCCGTCCGCGGTGTGGCGGCCGCGTCGACGCTCCAGTTCCGCTGAGGCCGCGCCGGGGTCGTGGTGGGCCCGCGCCGGGCCGAGGACGACACGTGGCGCGCCGGGGTGGGCGAAGGCCGTCGCCGGAGCCAGGACGACCACGTCCTCGACTGCCGTGGTGATCTTGGCCGCGGCACCGGCGGGGTCGCCGTAGACCACCACACCGTCGACCACGTCGGGCAATGCCGCGATGACGGCGGTGTGCTCGTCCGGCCGCACGTGTTTGGCGAGGTAGTGCCACCCGGAATGCGCCGTGATCCCCTGCCGGTGCAGCTCGTGGAGCACCTTTTCGACCTCGGGGCGCGGTGGCAGCAGGTCTGTTTGCTCAAGGCCGAGAATCGCGCGCTCGTCCCGTGCCCGTTCCTCCCGAACGTTGATCACTCGGTGATCGGCAGCGGCAACGGCACCGGCGAGCCCATCCAGGATGTCGTCGACACCGTGTGTCAGGTCCACCAGGTCGGTTTGGAGCAGTTCCCGCAGGCGCGCGTCATCAGCCAACTCCGCAGCTCGCCGCGTCAGCCGGCGGAGCTCCTCCGCGAGGGGCTGATGCACGTCGCGGGCCTTGGTCGTCCCGGCCCGGGCCAGTGCCAACCGCTTCTCGCAGGCACTGATCTCCTCCAGTGCGGCCACCTGAGCGGCCCGCAGCCGCTCGACGTCCTGCCGAGCGGCTCGTTCCTCCTCACGCCACCGGACCTCGGCCGCGTCGATGCTCTCATCCCGGGTGATGATCCCCTCGGTCACGAGCTGCTGCTTCTCGGCCTGGAAACGCGCGAGGTGGTCGTGGAGCGAATCTTCTTCGCTCTTCAGTGCGGCGAGCCGCTCGTTCGCGGCGTCGAGTTCCGCCTGCGCCTTGACCCTGACGCCGCGGGCGTCACCGAGAGCGGATCTCATCGTCCCGAGTGAGCGATCCGCCTTGGCGATCTCGTTCTCCAGCGCGCCGGCCACGAGGGCCTTCGCCGCCTCCGCCCTGCGGACGAGCGGTTCGACCTGGTCGGCCGCGTCGAGCAGGGCGTCCTTGGTCGTGTCCAACCTGGCCTTTGCGACTTCCAGGACGAGGTGGTCCTCCACCGCGCCCCAAGCGCGCACTTCCAAACCAACCGCGTCCACCTCGCCCTGCGCTTCGGCGAGCCGGGTCTTCGCGGAGCGGACGAGGAAGTCCACGGCGATCCTGCGGTACTCGTCCCGCCGCCTGCGGGCGGCGTCAACGCCACCTTTCAGGTCGGTCAGCCTCCCGCTGAGATCCTCAACCAACCCGGCCGCGTCGTCACGCCTGCCCCGGGCGACTTCCTCCGCCTGGTGCAGAGCGCGCTTGAAGCCTGCTGCACGCACCCATACCCCATCGCGGTTCTTCGAGGCTTTCTCCACGGCCTGGTGCGTCTCACCCAGCGCGACGACCTTGGGCGCCGCCGTGGTGCAGAACTCTCTCTCAGCCTGGTACATCGGGCGTTTGGCGATCTCGGCGGCGGTGTCCGCGAGCAGTTCGCGCACCGGAGCCACCCGCTGTTTGTCGCCGACGAAGCGCAACAGGTAGCGCACGAACGCGCCGGGGGAGTCGATCTCGGCGAACAGCCCGTCGATACCGCCTTCGGCGGCGTTCACCTCGGTGAAGTAGTGGAACAGGTCGGGGTCGAAGTTGCGCTCGCGCAGCGCGTTGTGCCACTCGGCGATGGTCTGGTCGGCCACCACGGCGTTCACGCCGAGTGCTGCCAGTTCGTTGACGTGCGACCGAAACCGCTCGAGGTCGTACCTGCCGCCGCTGCGGAGGGTGAACGGCAGGTCGTCGAGGGTCGAGCCTTCCACGTACGGGTCGGGGTGGACGCACCACCAACTGCGCCGGAGCTTGTCCTTGCCTGGGCCGTTGTAGTCGCGCGGCCGCACCCGGCCATCCCACTCGTAGACGGCGCCGGTCAACAGGAGGTTGCCGGCCGGGTCCGCCCATTCGGCCACCACGTGCGCCGTGTCCTTCGCCTGGACCAGGTCCTCCAGCGTGCGCTTCTTAGTCCGAGTGGCGAGGAAGTCGCGCCGGTCGGGCAGGATCAGTGCGAGCAGCAGTGAGAGCATCGTGGTCTTGCCCGCGCCGTTGCGCAGCCACACGATGGCGTCGCAGGGGTCGCCGGCCACGTCGGTGAAGTCGACCGACAGGTCGGAGAACCGGTTCTCGGGAACGCCGATGGAGTCCAGGTACAGCCGTCGCAGCCGGAACATCAGTCGCTCTCCTGCCCGGAGCCGCGCGCCAGGGCCGCGAACACCAACGATTCGGTCGTCTCGGCAAGCCCCACCCGGAACCGGTCGTTGAGCATGTACGCCTTGCCCCGTTCGTCGTCGAGGGAGGGCTCTCGACGGGCCCGCCCCGTCGTGACCAGGAATTCGAGGGTGCGGTGCACGTAGTCACGACGGCAATCGCGCTTGAGACCGCCGTTCTGAGCCGGCAACACCTCAGGCAGGTCCTGCCACATCCGTGCGGCTTCGCCGAGCTGCCCGTCCAACTCGTCCTCGACGCCGGCTGCGGCCTCGACGACCGCGCCGATGTTGCGGTCAAGGAAGCGCTCCAGGTCCACCGGGCGGACGGTCGGGCTGCCGGTCTCGATCAATGCTTCACCGTTCGGGTAGGCGAAGGCCGCGACGGCCACCAGTACGAGGCCGAAGCAACGCCTGTCCTGTAGCCGGTTCTGGCCGGTGCGGATAGGCAGACCGGAGTTCTCCAAGGTGACCGCGAACGGACCATCGCCGCGTCCGGATACGAGCAGACCCAGCGGTGTGGGCTGCCGCAGGTCCAATCCGAGCCCGTCGGCGACACGTGACACGATCTCGGCGAAGCCGGTGTCCGTCATGTAGCGGTCCAGCAGCGCGCGGTACGGGCTGCCCGTCGTCGGGCGTTCCTTTGGACCGAGCGCGAATCGGATGAGCAGTGCGGCGCTGGTCACGTCGGCGAGGTTCATGCGGCTCCACTCGAATCGAGGTCCATCCGGTCGAGCGCCACCGATGTGGCGAGCACGAGGTCGGGACCGCGGTAGCGGTCGTCCACCAGAGAGATGCCTTGGTCGAGCGCGACCAAGGGGGCCAGGGCGGCTGCGATGTCTTCACTGCGCGGCCGGTCGTCGGGCGCGGTGTCGTCTCCCGTGACGAACACCCACAGCGAAGCCCCCCACACCACGTCCAGCAACCGGGTCGGGTCGTCGACCTCCGCCGCCCGGGAACGTGCGACGGCGAGCAGCTCGGACAGCCGCGTCGGGCGGTGCGCCGCCGCAGCGAGGATGTCGGCCGCGCACCTGGCCACGTCGTCGGGAACCGAGTCGCCGACGGCATCTCCGAGATCACCGGGATCGTCGACCTCCGGATCGGGTTGTTCCCGGATCACCGGGGCGCGCAGCAGCACTGAGCACAGCTCGTCGAGCCCCCAACAGGAGGGGACAACAGGTGGTGCGACGCCCGCCGTCAGCTCGTCCGCGGAGACCGCGAACGAGTCGTCGTCCGCAGTGAGGAGTGGCCGCAGCACGTCTCGCGCAAGGTCGATCGCCGCTGCGAGGCCACGCGGCTGGAACCGCTGAACCTCTTGGGCGGCGAGGAACACCGGAATCGCCCGTTGGACGTACCGCTCCAGCCGCAACCACACGTCCTCGCCGCGCCTGACCTCGCGCACGATCTCCCTGCACGTGTCCCGTGCCGCCGGGTCGGCGCTGGACCGCTCGGCCAGGTCGCGAAGCTGTCGATCGCGTTCGAGCTGCGTCGACAGCTGGGCCAGAACGTCTGTCAGCCACGTCGGCATCTCGCCGCGCCAGTCCACGGCCCGGATGTCGCGGCGGGTGTCCTCCAGCCTCTCCCGCAAGCTCGCCGAGAGCCCTTGGGCCGTTCTGGTCGCCTGCCGCGCCGACGCGAGCGCCTTGGCGAATTCGCCCGCCTTCATCTGAATCTCGACCATCAGCTTGAGCGCCAGTGCACGGTCGGCGAGGTCGGTGTTGAGCGCTTGCAGGTAGAGCACGATCGCCTGATCGGTGGCCGTGATGGCGGCACCCTCATCACCGTCGGTCAGGCGTAACAGCCGGAACCGGAACGCCTCGGTCCGCTCACCGGTCTCGTCGTCGGCGGCGGGCTCCACCCACGTCGCCTGATGCGGTCGACCATCGTTCAACACGGTGCCTAGCACCAACTTCGCCACCTTGGCCCACGGACGACGAGGGTCGGACGGGTTCATCCGCCTCGCCACCTGCGTCAGGTGGTCCACCACGGCGGCCGGACTGACGGAGCCGTCGAGGCTGGCCTGGTTGAGCACGACGTAGTCGATCAACCGAAGTGCGAGCTGGGCCAGGTCGTAACCCCGGTGCTCGAAATCCGCCCTGGGCGCGGCACGGTTGAGGAGTTCGAACACGGGCCCCAGCAGCTGCAATGTCTGCCATCGCCCGTACAGCTCCGTGGCCGAGCGGGCATCGGACGGTCGGCTCATGCTCCACGGGTTCCATTCATGCCGGGACGTCGCTTCTGACCGGTCTAGTCGCCCACGGTGCCGAGTGCGTTACAGACTGTCCAATTGCGTTCCATCGCCGTCGGTCTCGGTCCGAAGTCGTGGTTGCGGTGGAAAGAGCTGCGACCGTAGGTCAAGGTTCCTTTGCAGCTCGTCGCTGGCCAGCTCATCGGCTGGCTTCTGCGGAAGATGCTCAACGAATAGCGCGAGCCACCGCGCCACGGCGGTCCTGGCCAGCGCATTGAGCTATCCGGGGCTGGCCGGGCTGACCACCAGGTGCCCGCTTTGGCATCGACGACGCGGAAGACGGCGCCAAGGATGCCGCGTCGTCGCCACCGCGGCTACCGACGGAACACCACGGGGTCGTTCATGCAGTACGACGAGACCAGTCATCGCTGCCGCATCGTTCGCGCACTGGCGGTGCAACGAATTCTCTCACAGGGTGAAAGCCAGACTCAGGGTCATCCTCACAGGCAGAGCGCCCGACACGGGGCCGACCAACTCCGGTTGCACAAGAGAGCTGCGGCTCGCGTCCGCGCACCACCCAGCAAAGGTGACCGGCGCGTTGTTTTGGGCGCTCGACTGGTCGGAGGATCCGCTGGCGCCGGAGATGCCGGCGTGGCAGGCCCTCCACCGCGGCGTTCCCGTCGCGCGACGGATCGCCGAAGCAGTGCTCGCCGCAGCGCCCGTCCGCCTGGCCTCCGACATGGCTGACACCGCCGCTTGTGAGTAAACCTCAGACGCGCGTGCGAGAGCACCCTCGTCGTAGTCGGCGACCACGGGCAGATGGTCCGACGCAGCGCGCGTGGCCGGAGTGTCGACGATCATGTGGTCACGCAACGCCGTCACCACCTCGGCAGTGACCCGGACGGCGTCGACCCGCCGTGACCCCAACGGGTCACCGGGCCAGTGGCCGCTGCTAGCCGTCCACGGCACGCCAAACGGCAGGTGCTCGTGCAACACCGCGACGGCGTCGCGCAGGCCGCCGGAGAACAGCACGTCGGCGGGCTCACGGTCCGCGCGCCATCCGGACCGCCTGCCCTCCAGGTAGGCCCAGGTGGTCTGCCGACCCCGACGGCGTGCACGTGCACAACGCCATTGGCGAACTGGGGGAGCATCCTCAGGTCATTCCATGAGCCCGCCGGTTCCCGGATCGGTTGACAAGGCGGATGCGCTCCCTGGTGCGCGGCCTGCCGCGAACGCCCGCAGGCCCCGCACCAGGGCGGTGTCGATCAAGACGCGCTTGTAATCGCTGATCAACGCGACGACCTGCTCCGGATCAGGCGCTGTCGCGTCCGAAGATCTCGGTCAATCGACGGTGTCATCCTCGTCGGGTCTCGGGTCCGGGTCGTCGTCAGGATCCTTCTCGGGCATCAGCGCGGCGCGGATCACCTCTCCCACGTCGTTCAGCTGCTCGACGGGGATGGCGAGCTCGCCCTCGTACACGCGGTGGTGTCCTCGCGCGGTAACCCGCCAGGTGCCGCGCAGCTCCGCGATGTCGGACGCATGGACGACCAGGGCGAACTCGTCGGGGTCGGTGTCGTGCACGCTTCAGGGTCGCAACGCGTCCAGCGTCACGGTGAGCGACGTCGACCCGTCGTTGCGGTACAGCACCTCGATCCGTGTGGCAGCCTGTCCGAACACGTTGGTGCCGAGGTACCTGCCCAGGCCCACTGAGCTAGACAGCGGCGTGTCGGCACCCCACCGGACAGGAAGGTCCGGCAGCTGTGAGGCGAGGTTAACCCGATCGGGCTCGACCGGGTTGACGGCCGTCGCTTCACCTTCGATGAGGACCTGTACTTGCACGTTCTCCAGGAATACGTCACTACTGTTGCGGATGCGCAGCACGGTGCCGTGTCCGGCGTAGCCAGCGAGGTAGTGCAGGAAAGCCGGCCACGCCTGCCGCACCTCCTGCTCCCAAGACTCGACCTCCGCCAGGAACTTCTCAGGGCTGCGACGGTCGGAGAACGCGAACGGGGCGAGCTGATCGTTCCACCCGAAGGCACGGGCGCGGATCCTGCCGCGGGCCGATGCCTCGCCGAGGCTGTCACGGTGCGCCCGGATGTAATCCTCCAGCACCTGTTCATAGCCGTGTGGATGCCGTACCGCGCGGCCGACCACGGTTACGTCCAGCTCGGCGGCGACGGCATGCTGTCGGCTCCGATCGACCATCGCGCGGATCTCCGCGCCCTTGGCCAGTCGCGTCTCGCCGTCGGCCCGGAGGAAGATGGCACCGTCGGTCAGCTTCTCGGGCCCGTCGTTAAGGCACGTCCACACGCTGCCGGTCGGCGGGTCGACGACGATGACGATGACGTCCTTACCGTTCCCTGCGGGGATGCGCTCGAAGTCCCAACGGGGGCCGGGCGTCCCGGTATAGCGGGCGACGAACCGGGCCAGCTCCATCGCCTCGAACGGCGCGATGCCGGTGACCGCGCCGGGAGCGACCCCGAGAACCATCAGGGCGCGCCCCTGGAAGTACCGGGCTGCGGTGTCCGGGTCGCGATTGGCCGCGCCGAGGATGACCGGAGGCTTACGCGAAGTACCTTCATGTTTTGACTGTCGTGCGGCCACACTGCGAATTGTCTCAGCCGCGCACCAGGACGGAGAACGGTCGCCCCGGCGGCAGCGGGACGTATCACGATCCTCCGCTCACCCGAAAGTTGTCCACGTTCACCGGCCAACGCGGGGCCGTGGTGGGCGGCGGCAACCCCGGCGCGCGGATCGCCGTCGACCTCGCCGACCTCACCGGCCACGGCCGGCTCACCCAGCGCCCCCGCTGCGCTACCTGCGCGACGAGATCGACTGCGAGACCCTGTTCGACGTCGCCACCCACAACCAGAAGGCGTCGGCGCGCTGGGCGACATCGTCGCGGTCCCACCACCCGCAAAGCCCGCGATCGAGACCTCCGTGGTTTGGTCGTGTGGTGGCGTCAGCCGGGCGCCACCCCGCCGCGTCAGCGAGAAGGGGTAGTCGATGGAAGCGAGTCTGTGTTGTGACGCGCTGTTATCGTTCCCGAATGGCGCAATGGCCTCCCATCACGAGGGATGACCTCCGGCACGCCGCCGGTCTGGCCGGGTTCGATGCCGACTTCCCTCTATTGGTGCGCCGATTGATCGCCGAGACCGGCTGCGGTGTGACAGAACTGGACATGCCTGGGGGTTCGGGTGTGTCCACCGGCGGCTTCGACGGGGTCGTGACCACCTCGGAGTCCGCGCTGTTCGTCCCCGCAGGGATGTCGGTGTGGGAGCTGTCGGTGGAGAAGGACGCGCAGGGCAAGGCGAATGCCGACTACGGCAAGCGTCTCACCGGTCCCGGCGGCGAAGCCACCTGCGACATCAGCTACATGCAGGTCAGCCTGGCGCATTGGGGGAAGGCCAAGTCGTGGGCCGCCGAGCGCAATCGAGAGGGGCGATGGAAGAAGGTCTACGCCTACAACCTCGACAGCGTGCACACATGGCTCGACACCGCGCCTGCCACGATGGCATGGCTGGCCGAGCGTCTGGGCAAGGCATGGCCGGGAGTCCAGGCCGTCGACACGTGGTGGGCCGACTGGTGGCTGTCCTCGACCACCGTGCCGCTGGACGCCGATATCGTCCTGGCTGGACGGCACTCCGCCGCCAAGACCTTCGACGAGCTGGCGCGGTCAGGCCAAGCAACGATCACCGTCGGTGGTGACCTGCACGCCGATGAGCTGCGCGCCTTCGTCGCCGCACACTTCGAGCACGCGAACAACGAGAACTCCACGGCCGTGGCCGCACGGACCCTGTTCGTCGATTCCCGGGAGAGTCTGGCCCAACTGCTCCGACATCCGACCCGCCTGGTGCTCGTCGTTGCCGACGCCGCCCTGCTGACCGGGCTTCCGCTACAGCACGGCCACCAGGTCATCGTGCCTGTCGAGCCTGGCGAGGACGCGGACGTGGTGGTGCCCCGGCTCGACGACGACGAGGTCGCCAACCGCCTGCGGGCGGCAGGGATCGAGCACGAGCACGCCTACCGGTACGGCATCCTCGCGCGTCGAAGCCTGTCGGCCCTGCGTCGCGCCCTGGCCGTGAAGCCTGCCGTGCTGCGACCACAATGGGCGCGCGCACCAGGACGAACCGAGCGGCGCCTGGTGCTCATTGGAGGCTGGGACGGCACCAATGTTCACGACCGGCACCTCGTTCAGAAATTGGTCGGCTGCTCCTACGACGATGTTCAGGAAGCCGCACACCTCCTGGCGGCGTCCGGCGAGATGCCGTTGCTGGGCAACCTGCGCGAGCACTGGCATGTGCTGTCGCGGGGCGATGCGTGGTCGCTGTTGGAACACCACTTCCACCGCGACGACCTCGAAGCCCTTCGGGAAGCCTGCCTGGAAGTCTTCGGCGAGCCGATCCCACCCGGACACAGCGGCGGGTACAGCCGACGGCACCGGTACTCGACACTGCTGCGAGAAGGGTTGGCCGACTCCCTCGCGCTACTCGGCACTACCAAGGACCTTCCGCAACTGCCCAGCGGCATGACCGGCGGCGGCACCGCCGAAGCAATCGTCGAAGCCCTGGTAACCGCGGCCAACGCCGACGACACCTACGGTCTGTGGATCTCCCTGACCGATGTCCTACCCGAACTAGCCGAGGCGGCCCCCGACCCAGTCCTGCGCGGCATGCGAGCCGGACTACGAGGCCCTGCGCCACTGCACCGCAGGATGTTCCTCGACAACGACACGAACGTTCTCGGGCCGTCAGGCTGGTCGCCACACCTGGATGTACTGCGGGCTCTGCATGTGCTGGCCTGGTCACCCGACCACCTCGACGAGGTCGCCGACATTCTTGCCGCGCTGGACGACCTCGACCCCGGCGGCAGCTGGTCCAACCGGCCCGCGGCCAGCCTGGTCGAACTCTTCCATCCGGCACGTCCCAGCACCTCAGCGGACTGGCGACACCGCCTGCGGGTCCTGCGGCGGCTGCTGCACCGCCACCCTGAGGCCGGGCGCCGTCTGCTCAACGCACTGCTGCCCGGTGGACGACCGTCCCGCAGCCTGCACGGAGGCCCGAAGCACCGCGCCTGGGCTCGACGGACCCCGCTCAACAACACAGACCTGAACAGCACGCTCTCCGGCATCATGGACCTCCTGATCGACGACCTCGCCGACGACCCCGCCCCCTACCGGCTCATCACAGACAAGATCGACCGCCTCACCCCCGAGAACCGCCACCGGCTGACCGAACGCTTCATCCAGCTCGGCTCGACACTCGACGACGAGGCAGCCCGAGCAGACCTCTCCCACACCCTGCGGACAAGAGCCGCCCGCCACCGCGAGTACCCCGACGCCAAATGGGCCCTTCCCGAGGACCAACTCCAGGTCATCGACCAGGCCGCAGCCGCGATGCAACCACGGACCGCAGTCATGCGAGCCGCTTCGCTGTTCACCATCACATGGCTGCACCTGGGCATACCCCACAAGCGCGACGATCCCGTGGCCCACGAACAAGCCATGCAACGAGTACGCACCGAGGCTCTCACGGCGGTCATAACCGAAGGCGGGCTGACCGCAGTCGCAGAACTGGCCGCCATGACCCAGTACCCCCACCTCGTCGGCGCCGCGCTCGCCGACCACACCACCGACCTCGACGCCACCATGCTCGACTGGCTGGACAGCCCGCAACCGCAACGCGAAGTCGCTATGACCTACTTGCGGATGCGGCTGTCCCGCGAGGGCACATCACTGCGCGACAACCTCCTCACCGCCGCCGCCACCCCCGCGATCCAGGCATCAATCCTCGAAGCAGGCGGCGACTCGGCCGAAGCGACGCGCACCCTCCAAAAACTTCCGTCCGAGGTCTCCGAGCACTACTGGAGTTCACTGTCCTGCTACGACGTCGCCCGGACCGACTCCCACACCCTGGAGGCCGCACGCGGCTTCCTCAGCGCGGGGCGACACGAAGCGGCGATCACGCTGATCGCGATGCGCGTCAAGAACACCGACACAGCCGAAGCAGCGGAACTCGCCGCGACCGCGATGGAAGCGCTGCTGACCGCCACGACACCCGAGCCGCGCTCACCTCGACCAGACGAGTACCACTACCAGGCGTTGTTCGCACTGCTGGCATCCCACGCCACCACGGTGGGACGCCAACGCGTCATGCGCCTGGAGTGGCTGCTGTTGCCCAAACTGGGCCACGAGCCCGACGCTCCAACCATCCACGCCGCCCTGGCCGACGACCCCGCACTCTTCGCCGAGGTCGTCGGACACCGTTACCAACCGCTCGACGACGACACCGATGATCCGATCGCCGAGGACGAGCCGCGCAGGTTCATCAAGGTCCGCGCCTACGAAATCCTCGACTCCTGGTCCCACTGCCCCGGACTGGGCCCGGATGGCTTCGTCGACGCCGAACGCCTCCGCGACTGGGTACTCCAGGTCCGCGCGCAACTCGACAACCTCGGCCTGACCGAGCAGGGTGACCGCGAGATCGGCTGCATCCTCGCCCGCGCCCCGGCAGACCACGACGGCCTGTTCCCACCTCGCGCGGTGCGTGCCGTCCTGGAGGACCTCGACAGCGACCACGCCGACGACACCTTCCACTCCGGTGTCATCGCCAGGCAGGGCGTCACGGTCCGAGGCATGACCGACGGCGGCGTCCTCGAACGCGACCTCGCGGCCGCGTACCGCCGGCAAGCCAACGACTGCGACGACGGCCCCCGAACCCGACGACTGCTGCGCAACATCGCTCAGACCTATGAGCACCTCGCCCGCAGCGAGGACGACGAAGCGGAGCGCCTCCGCCGCGGCCTTCCCGACTAACCGGTTACGGGCCGAGCGGGGACGGCAGCCGGAGCCATCGAAGTCAGGTATCCCGGCTGACCGCCGCCTAGCTCGTCAACGCGGTGGGCACGAAACCCGTAGGAGCCGATCCGCTTACCTCGGCGCATCGGCTATGGCACATGACCAGCGTTCGGTGGGGCCTGGGCTCCCTCGGCCGTGCTTGTCGGACAGGCCCGCTCCACATCCAACCGCCAAGCCGAGACGTCCACGGAACCTGATACTCGCGCGTCGTCCGCTCCGTGGAATACGAACCGCAACCCCAAGTCACCACTCACCACGTCGCTAGATCGCCATCCCCCCGGCAGCGACACGCATTGAACTACCCCTGACCGGGCGCACCGCCGCCGTAGGGTTGCCTAATGCCTACAAGTCGAAGATCCAGCGAGTGTGGCCCGGTGCTGCTCGACTGCCACGACCTCGACGCGGCAGTGCGCTCACTCGCCGTCGCGAGCGACCGCAGGGAGCAAGCACTGATCGACGCCATCGCGTCGGTCGACCTTCCTGGAGGCACGGTGTCAGAGGACACCGAGACCGCAGTGCCACGTCGAGCGTTCGAGATGCTCGAACTGACCGACGAAGACTTCCGGTTCGACGGCACCTGCTTCTTCCACGGCACACGAACGCTGGATCCGTCGAGCTTCCGGCGACATGGCATCCTTCCGCTCGGCCGCACGGTGGACCAACTGTGGATGGACCTGCATAAACTGATCTCCGAAAAGATCACCCTGGCCGAATGGCGTGATCACCGAGCGATGGTGGAGAGAGGCGGAGGAGGCCACGGCGGCTACCTCTATCGCCTGAAGACAACCGGGCTGTCCTTCCACGGTGGCCCATACGCTTTCCTGATCCGTGACCACCACCTTGACAGAATCGACGGCAATCACGACTACCTTGCCACGCCGGAGATTGTCCACGACATCGCGCGCACCTGCGATTTCGACCTACAGCAGGTTTTCGAGGACGCGGCCAAGCCGTACATCGTCAAGTTTCGCACGGCTGAAACGACAATCCATGCGCTGCATGCAGCATTCTGGTATGTCCACGCTGCACTGCGCGGCGAGAAATCCGGCTGGTACAGCCTGTACGGGCATGATTGCCGCAACACCGTCGTTTCTGTTGAAGACGTGCTGGACATCGCCCCTGTCGTCCCCCCTGCTTGATTCCTGTACCCAGTTCGAAATCCTCTCAGTCGCTTCTCGTGGCAAGCCGATCTACCGGCCGCTGTCCGTGGGATGTCTGCTGGTGTGAAGGCATAAGCAGCGGGTGGTGTTCGGCTCTTGTGTCGGGACCTGTTGACTGAGGTCGTACCGGAGTCCACTCGCGCCAACACTTCCGCCACGTCCGCGAACTCCCGCGCCCGCACCAAGGCTTCGACGCACTGCGGAGCGTGTCGGGATGATCGTCACCGAGCACCCGTCCCCGATGGCAAGCACGTCCTGCAACTCCGCCTCCCCGGCGGCCAGATCGCCGAGCCGGCCGAGCACCACCGCGCGGGCATGGCGGACGTCCAAGGTGTACCGGTGCTCCGGCTCGAGCGTCCGGGCGTACGCGTCGGTCAACGCGTTGTACTCAACCGCGGCGACCGCAAGATCGTCCTGCTGCTCCAGGAAGCCTGGCGATCTGGAAGTTCGCGAACAGCACGGACGGATGATCTGGCCTGCGCACCCGACGCTGAATCCGCAACCGCCGCCGGGCATCCGGCCCCGACCTGCATGGCGGCCGACATGCGTTCAAGTGGACTCGACCGGGACCGGAACTCGAGCATCTCGCTGAATGGGCGGGATTGTCGGTGCCGTCCGCTGCCGTGGACGCATTTTGATCTTGACGAGAGCGCAGACGTTGCGGTGGTGGTGTGCCCGGCCCGCTCGGATGACTTGTTGGCGAAGCGGGTGGACGTACTGGTGGCCGAGCGAGGGCTGGTGGGCTGCCTGCGGTGCCCGATGACCCGGCGTTCCGATCGGCGTCATCGGCTTCGTGCCCTGGGCGCTGAAACCAGCCGTAAGCCCGTGACCACCCATCGAGTTACGAATCGATCACCGATCCCAAGATGCATATCCCAGCCTGACCCCGGCTGACGATGTTCCGGCAAGTTCACAAGTCAATATCGTCGTAATCAGGTATCGCAGCGAGTGGAAGGTATGGGTGGAGAGCCTCAACTTGCGCGAAGTGGGGTCCGGTTTCGTCGACCACTTCGTAGCAGTGGATGACGACAGGGTTCTTCGGTCGAGTGGAAAGCGGATTACGGCGGTTGACCGCTTGCTGATTCTGTTCCACGCGCTCAACGATGCTGTCCAGACGAGACGTGAGAGTGTCTGGGATCAGGTTGCGGGGCACGGCTCTGGACAGCCATTGAAGGAACGGGGTTACGAAGTGTGGCGCTGCCGAGGCGCCGTGGGCCGTAAGGAAGTCGATCACCTGTGTTGTGAACTGCACGGCGGCACGCTCAGGAAGAGGTTGAGGAGCTGGCGCCAGGGCAAGGGGAGGGATGCGACCGACGTCGCGCATGGGGGTGGTCGTCGCGACGCTCAGCCAGGTCGAGGTGTAGTGCGTCCACTCGTGGAGACGTGCTTGGAGGGTACCCCTCAGTACGAGGTAGGCGACAACGTCGCGTGCTGCATGGCCGTGGCGTAGCCGCGACAGCAACCTATCGTCGCCGCGCAGGCGGGCGTGATGCAGGTATTGCAGGTGCGGGACCGATCCGCGGAGACCTTCCCGGGCGACTGTAGTGCGGTCGACCAGGTCGATCGCGCTCAGCATCGAGTGGTAGCCCTGTTCGTCCAGACCGGCACGCCACAGGTCAACCACACCTCGCCACGAGTGAAGCGAATCGAGGGCATCCGGAAACAGTCTGGCCAAGGGCACGCCAGTGTCGCCGAGTGGCCGTCGGATCCGCAGGAGGACAAGATTGGCCGTGTAGCAGGCCATCGCGCGCAGAGCGTCGGGAGAAAGCGGTCGGTAATCGACGATCCGATGGGACGCACCGCTGCGGCTGTAACCGGCCACGAGGGTGTCGAGTGTGGCGCGGATCCAGATTAATTCCTCGGGTTGCAGGTCTACAAGAAGGTCGTCGGCGAATTGCAGCACAGGAGATTGGATGGCCAGCGGCTGATGCGACAACAGCGCGCGCAGCAGGTTGTCGTCAGGCTCATGACGTTTACGCCGCCCCAGAGCACCTTCAGCGGTGTCGCGCAAGACGTCGATCACATGTGCGGCGACGAGGTACTCACCGAAGGTGGCGTGCAGGAACTCGTAACTGCGGCGCACCGTGCTGGTCTCGCGGACCTCGGGGGCGTGGATGAAGAAGAACTCGCCCAGTACGCGCTCTCCCGTGGGCGCCAGCCCTTCCAGGGCAGCGAGGTCCGCAGTCAGGTCGGCCTCGGTGATGTCCTGCCTGCCGCGGTTGAACATGCCGAGCGCAGCGATCGACAACGCCCGCAGTTGCGTCTCGATGGCGGCGTCGAGTTCGTTGCCGTGCAGGCGTCGTCCTGCTTTCTTGGTCGCCTCGCGTTGCGCGTAGTCGGCGACCAAGCGCTGGTACAGGTGTGTGGACGACAACGTCGCGGTCTCGCCGGTCCGGTCGCGGGAGGTGTAGTACAGGGTCAACAGCAGGAGCAACAGCGGCTGCGCTGCCAGTTGGGGATGGGAATGTGCGACGGCCGCAGTCATGGTGGCTGACCCCGGGACGGTCTGGGCGGAGTTCCAGCGTCGAACCCATTCGCGGATCGCAGCGTGATCGAAGTCCTCCAGCTTCGCCACGGGCATGGCCGCCGGAACCGAGATCCGGTCGACGGCGAGGGTGCGGGCGGTGACCACGACTGCGACCGGATAACCCAGAGCGGCCTCGGTGCGCTGAAACTCGACGATCCGGTGCAGGTAGTCGGCACGGTCGACCGTGCCGACCTGAAGCAGCTCGTCCAGACCGTCCAGTAGGACAACGCGGATCCGGTCGGCGCTCTGCTCTACGAGGTCCGGCCAGGGCACCCGGTTGTGGGTCGCGGCGTCCAATGCCTCTTGGATCTGGACCGGTACTGTGGCGTTGGCCTCGACATGCCGCAACGGGACCCGTACGACTGTGTAACCGAAATCGGGCAGTCGTGCCGCGATCACCTTGGTCAGCAGCGACTTACCCGCTCCGGGATGTCCCAGTAACAGCAGTGGTGACGTCGTAGCCTCAGCGGAACTGAAGTGGCGGGCCAGCACCACCCCCACATCCTGGGCTTTCCCGCGCTCAGTCGACGAGATCTCGCCGCTGAGCAGTGCTCCTAAATTGGCACCGATCGTGATCTTGCACCGCGGGTCGACGAAGAGGTCTTCCAGGGAGGGGAACGTGGTCCAGTCTCCGTAGCCATCGCTCTCGATGTCGAGCACGGGTTGCCGCAGAACGGCCTGATTGACCTGCCGGACGACGGCCAGCAGGTCACGGTGAGACGGAAGGGCGGCCACGGTGGCCGACAGCAACTGTTGCATCCTCGTCAGTGCGGTCTGTGTGGCGCCGTGTTCCACCAGGTCCGCCCATACGCGGAACTCCGGGACTCTGCCCGCCAACTCGAGGTACGCCGCCTCATAGCGAGCCTTGGTCCCTTCGGCGACGGCGCCGTAAATGTCCCTGCCGAACCGATTCGTGGGGCGGTGGCCAGGTTCGGGACTGTCAACGACAGGACCATTCCCGTCGTCTGTACCGCCGTCGGAGTCGTCGAGCAGGACTTCCTCGACGAAACGGGCCACAACGCGGGCCTTGCCGAGCGCCCACTCGAAGACGTCGATCGCTGTGGCGTGGAAACCCGCGGCGGCCGAGGGTGCCGGGACCTCCAGGGTGTACAGGGCTTTCACAGTCTCGTCTGCCAGTTCCTGACGTACTCCCGCCAGCAGCAGCTTCTCCCGGTCGGACACCCCGGCTTCAGCCAATGCGTCCCCGATCGGGGACTCCGCCAGTGCGTCGAACAACGAACTCATCACCAGCGCTGTGTGTGCGGCCACGACCAGCTCGTGGCGCTGCAGCCCTCCGGTGTCCAGGATCCGGTCGGCCACCTTGCCCAGCGCCGTACGCAGCAACCCGGCCGCTTCGTTCTTTTGGTCCACCCACCCCCACATCGCCGACACCGATGCCTCGGCGGGCGCCAGACCGGCACTCAGGATCAGTCCGCCGCACAGGCTATCCAGCCGTTGTAGCCACGGATGCTCATGGCTGCCCAAGATCTGCAACGCGCCGCGGAACGAAATCGGTGGATGCCGTCGCACAACCACAGCCTAGTGCTCGGGACCACGGAAGCGCGGCGAGGCACCGGGACTGATCGCCTCGACCGTCTCCCGCCGAACCTGGACGCGCGGGCAGCGCTGTACCGCGGTCTCGTCGCCGGTAAACGGATGCTGATCGTGCTGGACAACGGCGCTACCACCGTCCGGTCGTCCCGCTGTTGCACAGCAGCCCGACCTGCACCGTGCTGGTAGCTGGCCGCACCACCACCGACGTAGTCGCCGAGGCAGCACCGTCGTGAACAGGCCACGGCATGATGGCCGGGTGTCACCGAGCCACCACGAAGTCGTCGGCGCCTTCATCGTCCGCGCCCGGCGCGTCGAGGCCCACTCGCTCGTTCGGGACCCCGACGTTCTTTCCGATCTCGCCCGGGAACGGTTCGACGTACACCTGCGCCCGGATGGAACCAGTCGGATCCGCCATCGCCTTCCTCCCGACGAGGAGGTCTTCGAATCCTTGGCCGCGCGCGTCCGCCCGCTCCTCCTCGTCAAGGAGTCGGTTCACCATTCCAAGGTCACCAAGGCGTTGAAGCGCCTGCTCGACACGAGTCCGATCGGCGACGTCGAGCAGTACCGTGACGAGTTGAACGAGCTGCGCGAGGCATGGAAGACGACCACGACCGGCGAGACCTACGGGCTGGTCCAGTGGACGGGAACAGAGGTGCCCGACACCCTCGCCCCGGTGTCCAACGTGCTCCTGGCCGAGGCGTGGATGTACATCGACCTCGTGCACGTCGATCCCGACCAGCGCAGACGTGACGCCCTGAATTTCCCGATGCGGCAGCGCTATCTGGCCGCGGTGCGCTACTACTGCCGGATCGCCGAGCTGGTGGTGCGGACGTTGCGATACGTGGAGAAGCTGCGCGACGTCGGCGTGGTCGTGCTCGACGTCGCCGACTGGGAGCGCGACGTCGTCGTGGGCTCGGAGATCGTCGAGGAGGGCATCATCCGTGTCGCGCCCGTTGGAACCGAGGCGACCGCGGCCGACTTTGGCGAGCAAACCAGGGAAGTCTGGCGTGATCTCACCACCGTAGAGGCACTCCGGCAGGACTTGGTGACACGACTGCGAGTGGTACTCGGCCGTGCCGACGGAACCCCGGCGACCGTCTACGACGCCGCCGTCCTACCTCGACCCGCCGACGCGGAGGATCGACAGAGCGCCGACGTTCTGATCACTGGAGGAGTGGTGTGCCGCCTGCGGTTTCCGGTGGCCGACGGACAGCCGGATCCGCCGTCGATGGAACTGGTCAGCGCAACCGAGAGCAACGAGGCCCATCTGGCGCTGTGCCGCTTCCAATTGCAGGCGGGCGAGGCACACACGCTGGCGTTCTACGGCGAACACGACGACGAACCGCACCTGACCTTTACCACCCACCTCACCGCCGAGGACACCGAACAACTCCGGGTGGTCATCGACACGCTCGAAGACGTCCTGGCCATCGAAGCCCTCACCGGCCGAAGCCTGGGTAGGCCCACCACCATCGGCGATCAGGAACGCATCCTGCTTCGGGTCACGCGCCGACTCCACGAAGGACGAGTCGTCGAACTCGCCCGCTCTATCGGCCCACGGATCGACCCTCGCGGCGAACTGCCCACCGGCGAACACAGCTGCCTCGTCCGCAACGAACCGCAGACGATGACGTTAGCAGGAGTCGAGGTCCCGATGCCCGCCTTCGTCGTGTGGCACCCCCGTGCCTCCACCCGCGACCTCGGATCGGCACCCGAACACGGCCCCGAGGCACGACGGTTCGACATCGCCGCGCCGCAAGGCGAGCGGTTTTTCGCCTGGGCACCCGACGTCTGCACGATCGCACCGGACGAGATCACCCAGCACGTGGAGCCGTGGGACCTGTTCGGCATCGACCAGCGGACCAGCCCGTTGTGACCGACCCGCCGCGACGATGAATCCGGGTGACGTGTCCGTCACCCGGATTCATCGCACACCTACCATGTCGCGATGAGGCTCCCCGGACGTAAACGTCCCGACGGCTTCGACCACGAGCCTTCGCGACGATCGTCGAGGGGACGGACAGACTCGCTGCGGCCGGACTCGGCGAGGACGAGGCGCGCACTCGCGGTCGACGCCCAGGCCAGGCCTAGGTTCAGTCCCGGCGTCACCAACGGTGCTCCCGGACCAGTCGGGTAGCCGGTGGTGGGCGGACGGACGGTCACAGGCTCAACTGGCCTGTCGGCGTCTTCTTGGCCAAAGTGACCAGCTCCCCGACCCAGTCAGCGGACAAACGCAGTCCTTCGGCATGTTCGACCATCCACTCGGCGGCGTAGCGCTTGCGCGCCGCCGCGGTGATGCACGCGGCGTAGCCCGGGTCGGCGGCGAGCCGGGCGGCCAGCTCCGCCCTGCGTGGCAGCAGCGCCTGTTCCTGCTGTTCAACCTGGTCACGTACGAGTCCCAGGGCTGCGCTGACGATGTGGTTCTCATGCCAGCGAAGGCGTGGGTTCCCCAGCAGCTCGGTCAAGCCAGGTACACCCCGTGCCGCGGCTTGGTGGCCGCGCCAGGTCGCGCGCCGGAATCCCGGATCGGCCGCCACCGTGTCCACCCACCGCCGCACGACGTTCTCGGGCAGATGTTGCGGCGCCGCCTCCTCGTCGTCGACCTCCGGCGACCACCGTGCAGTGCGTACCCTGTCCGTAGCGGTGTCGGTCAACTGCTCCAGCGGCTCCGACCAGGCCGCGACGGCGGACCAGAGGTTGACCACACCCCCGTGGGCGAAGCCGACCTCCACCTGCCGGGTCCAGCCGTCGATCCTGTCCAAGGTGGTACGCAGCCTCCGATGATCGGCTTCGGCGAGATGGTCACCGGCGGCGGCCAACACCGCCGCGGCGTTCACGGTGCGATGGTTGAGGTACAACAGCACCGTGCCGCAGGCGGCTGCGGCGTCGAGAGCCTGGTCCAGGGTGACCTCGTCGTCGAGCACGACGGTGTCGACGTCCAACGACGCCGCCAACACCGTCAGGCCCTTTCGGCGAGCGGTGTCGCGTACGTGTCGTGCATGGTCGGCCAAGCTGTCCCGATCGGCGGCGGCGAACCCGACCACCGCGTCCTCCACATCCTGGGGCGTCATCATGGTGGGAACTCCACCAGCGGACACTGACAAAACCGGCTGCCCCGACCGACCGACGGGATAAGTACGCTCGATCGGGTGATCCGGGCCGCCAACCTGTTCAGCGTGTGCGCCAGGTTGCGTGATTTGATGCCGCAGCAGAGCTACTCAGGCACAGGGCCGGGACAAAAGTGCATGTTCGGTTCCCTGATCTTCCCTCCGTCCAGATGGATTCGCTCACATACCCGACGCACTGCGAGTCTGTCTTCGACATCGCGAACGCCGGCGAACCTCAGCGCTCTTTTCACCCATAACTCAAGCAGAAGCGTTCGCGGCCAGCCGAACGTTATGACCGCGAGCGTGGTCAACTGGCCAGTGAAATCCCGCCGGAACATCGGGTCGTCGTGGTCGTCAAGAAATGACGAGCCGCGGATTACTTCGAGGAGTCGGAGTACATCCTCTTCGCCGAGAAGGAGCTTGCGCTCCTCCGATCGGGCCTCGGGGACCGGCACGGGCTCCGGCTTGCCGAAAATCGCGAATCCGATGCGTCTGCGCTGGATTCTGTGGATACTTTTCAGCTGTGCACCGGGATAGGCCTTGTCCGGATACTCCCTGCCAGGGCGAACAATCGTGTCGAGCCTGACCGCCCATAACTCTTGCTTGTCAACGTCGAGGCAGCAAGCCTCCGAATCCGCGAGGGTACCGTGCAGAACGTCTGCGGTCACACGGATCTCACTACCTTGCGGTGCCGTCAGCAACCGATGCGCACGTCCGTCGGTCCACACCCAGTAGGTGAACTGGAATGTGTCAGGCCCCGTCGTGTCCGCCACCGTCCGGCGGTTCATCTCTTGTGTCGTGATCGCAGAATCCTGCACCTCTACCGCGTATCGAAGTCCGGAGTCGGGAATCGTCACCGCTACGTCGACCCGCCGACTGACGGCGGGGTAGGATTCTTCGAGAGTCACCTCGTATCCTACGCTGCGGAACTTGTCTGCCAGAATTCGCTTCGCGGCGAGGTGTCGCAGACTTTCGCCCGATGCCGGGCAGTCCAGATTGGCTCGATGCGCAAAATGGGGCACCACGATTCGCCCAGGCTTCAGGACAACCGCCTCGTGACAGGCCGGGCAGGTGTAGTCGGCTCGTGGGAGTTGGCGCGTGGCTTCGACGCGCTCCCCATCACTGTTGCGTGCCACCAACATGGTCCCACGTCTACACCAACCCCCCGACAATCTGGCGTTACCGCTGGTCGAGTTGCACCACCACATCGTGGTCGGTGCCGCAACAGCGCTCGCACGTCCAGTAGTGGATCATGCGGTGTGTGGGTGCGGACCTGGCTGTGGCGAAGTCGCAGTGAGTGCATGTACTGATCACGGCGCGGTTCACGCGGTCGAAGCCACAGGACTGGTCGTAGGAGTACCTGTGGGTCTGACCGCGGCGTTAGAGCGCAAGAAAGGCTGGACGTTGGCCAGCCGGCCAGCGAGGTCTCCCCGAACGGTGTCCACACGATGATTGATTCTCTGCGGCGACGGTCAGGGATATCGCCGAAGAAAGACGGACTCTTCCACGGTCTGAGCGAAGACAACTCAGAGGCATGTCCGAAGCCATGCCGCCCTGCCCTGCCGCGACGAGGACGGCATGACCCTCAATGATCTGGAGTGGTCCATTCCCGGCCGCGTGATATCAGGTCGACCAATGAGCTGGTGACGTGTCAGCCGGTGGCCATCAGGCCGTCGAACTCCTCCAGTGTCACGAACGTCATGAGCGGCCGTGGCACGAAGGCCGCCGGGCTCGGGCGCCGTGTGACGAACAGTCCTTGGACGGACGTCGGCATCGGTACGCCGAAGGCGTCCGCGACTGCCGCGCAATCCGCCGCGACGGTGTCCACCTTGGCTTGCAACTTGCCGACTTCGCCCTTCTTGGGATCGTAGAACTGCCGAACCGCGCGTGCGATCTCGGCCGGGGTGAACACCTCGGCCAGATCCTTGTCGTCGATGACCCACAGGACGCCATTGTCGGGGTGCATCGCGATGTGGTCGATCTCGCCGGGCAGGGAGGCGAGTCCGATCGTGTGCGCGTGGTGGGGCTTGATGCGGCTGCGTACCACGAACCCCATGTCCCGCAACCGCTCGTCGACCTGGTCCTCCAAGAGCCTGGTGCGCTGCAATCGAACCTGGTCGATAGCACGGCGCACCGTCGGACAGCGGTCCAGGCGGCTGGTCGGCCACGGCAGCAGGCCGTCGGTGAGATAGCCGCTGGTGACCCGTCCCGTGGCTGCCGAGTTCCACGGCAGGACCAGCACCGTGTCCTCGGTCAGCCGGATCAGGGGTCGGGTGAGGAGCCGGTGGTCGCGGGCCCGCGCTTTCCACGGTTGCACGCGTTCAGCGGCCAAGTCGGCGCCGGTCAGCGTCAGGGCCGCCAGCGCCGCTTGCGCCTGCGCACGGTCGATGTCGAGTTGGTCGACCAGCTCGGTCTCGACGTCGACGAGCGCGACTTCCGCAGTCGGGTGTTCGTTGGTGACCGGCCAGGCGCTGAGCACCGTGCAGGCGCCCAGCAACGCCGTGGCGGTACAGCCGAGGTCGGTCATCATCGCCGGATCGACCTGGGCCAGGATCTCACCGAGGTCAGGGCCGCGTCCCAGCTCGGTATCGGGTCGCGTGGTCGTCCGCTGGTAGTGGCGTAGGCGGGCGTCGTCGAACGCCTCGACGTCGATGGCCGTGGACTCCCCGGCGTGAAGGGTGATCTCGAAGCGGTCGGACACGTCGGTCACCTCACCGCTCATCTCGTGCAGCAGGGCGTCGGCACGGGTGGTGGAGTCGACGAACAAACCGGCCAAGGCCAGCAGGTGGGCCCACTCGATGTCATCGGGCTCAGCTGTGCCCTGCTGATCGTTCACCAGGGCGAGTTCCATCAGCGTCGCCAGGACAGCAGACTGCTTGACCAAAAGGCTCTCGCCGTCCGGTTCGAGTTCCGGATCACCGGTCTCCGACAAGCGCGGTGGCATCTGAGCGCGATTGAAACGTTGACGTCGGTGCGCATCGCGCGTGAAGGCGACCGCTTCGATCTCCTCCGCAGCCCGGTGTAGCACCGCGGAGGCGTCGAAGCGTGCGAACCACTCTTCCACCTGGTGACGCAGCCAGGGCAGGATCACCTCCAGTTCGAGAGCCCTGGACTCGGCGTGGTCGCGACGCCCCGCCGCTTGCCCGCTGTCGACCAGGTGGACGCCGAGCAGCCTGTTGGCCTGCGACACCGCCCACTCCGGCACTGGCGCGGGCCGCCGCATGTCAAGAGCCTTGTTCAACGTGGTCTCGGCCGAGACCACCAGCACCCGGGTCGCGGTGGGCCAGGCTGCGGCCAGAGACTCGACCGCCGCTGCTTGATCATCGCCGCAGTTGCGCAGCAACGCGGTCGTGATCAGCTCACCGAGTCGCCTCTGAACGTAGCCGGGGTTCTCGACCTCATGGTGCTGCAGGGAGGAAGTCCACCGGATGACGATCCCGCCCTCACCGCCGTCACCGCCCTCCAGCGTCAACGGTTCGCCAGAGGCATCCTCGTACACGAACTCGACCACCAGCCGATCGAGGCCGCAAGCACGCAGTACCGCTGTCGTCTCGTCTCGCAGTTGCAGCGCCACCCGGCACGCCGTCCCCACCATGTCGAACGCGAACGCCACCAGATGCGACGGCATCGACCCCCGCAGCACCTCGGCGAACAGCGGCCCGTGCCACGGATCTGCGCGATCGAGCAGACCCAACGCCCACGCGGTCCTGTCCGCGGACACGAAGCTGACCGGGTCGGCCTCCGACATGACGACCGCCAACTGGTTGACCGGCGGCAGGCCGAGCCGGTGCAACGCCCACTCCAGTGGAGCCCGCCGCCCCGCCAGTTCCCACTCCTCGTCACCGACCTGGTGCGGGGCGACCATGATGCCGGTGGGCGGCAGACCGGCTCGATGCAGAGCCTGGCCGTTGGCCCGCCACGTCTGCCAGGTGTTCACCGGCTCCCAACCGAACATCTGCACATCCGTGTTGGTGACCACCTGCTCGTGGAAGAACGCCCACAGCTCGTCCGAACGCTCACACGTCTTGACGATCCAGGCCAGGTCCTCCAGAGAAATCATCGCGACCGGCTCGGTCACCCCGATGAACGAGGTGCCGATCAGCGCGGTCACCACCACCCGCACGATCTCCGCATCCTCCGGCAGGGTCAGCGGCCCGGCATCGGTGGGTATGGAGACACCCGGTGTGACCGCGGTCAACGCGGTCTCGGCCTCGCGGACATCACCCCCAGGTCCGATCTGCGCCGCGACCGCAAGAGCCAGGACGTGGCGTTGCCCGTAGAAGATGAGCATCACCGGCCCCGCAGGTCCCTGGAACACGTCAGCGGGCGGAAGATCGTGTAGCGAGTGCAGCAGCTTGCCGACCTCACCCCGCGCGATCCGCAGCCACTCCTGCTGCGACCGCAACGACCGCGCCGCAGCCCGGGCAGCCAACTGCGCGATGCCGGACTCCCACGCCTCAGTCACGTACGGAAGCGGAAGCGCATACCGCGCACCACCAGGACCGGACACTGCAACAGCCGTACCGAAGCACGTGGTCATCATCCGCAGGTCGACCTCCAGCCGACCCAGCGGGATCGTGCCCCACTCCAGCGCCTTGCGGTGTTCCTCCGTCGCCTCCGGTCCCAGCGGAGTCCACAGCAGAACTTCCTCAGCGGCCCGCATTTCCTCGGTGCCAACCACCGGGAGGTCCCCAACCTCCGGTTCGCCGTCCGCAGGCCACGCAGGCGCCAGGATCTCGACCACCCGCTCGGTGTGCATCAGGCACACCTCGATCCAGTCACCCACACCGAACCCCACCATGCGCCTCAAAGCCGGGTCCACGGCCTGGGCGACCAGCTCCGCCGTCCGCAGCGACGCCAACGGACGCTCCAACATCCCCGGATACAACCGGTACGGCCGGCCACGGAAGACCCCCACGGCGGCCACTCGCGGATCCCAAGGAACCGCGTCCTCCAACGACGCCGCGGGCCCGGCCAACGCCACCAGCGACTCCATCAGCTCACGCATACCACCCGACGCACGCACCGCAGGACGCCGCTGCACCGCCGTCCGCAACGCCAGCCTCACCGCATACGCCAGCGTCAAATGCCGGTGCATCCCCAACGGCGAGGACACGATCGCGTGCACGGCAACCAACGGATCACCGAAACCGGACAAGGCAGCCAGCACCGCACGCTCATGCTTCCGACGCTGACGAAGCCGCTCCTGCTCACCCGACTTCGCCTTGCTCCTCCGGCCGCCCATGACGCCCTCCGACCCGCGATCCCACCCGCAGACGAAGCCAGTCCGCGGTTCCGGGCACCGTACGCCACCGCACCGACAATGTGGACAGTCAGCGGATCACGAAACGTAACGAGATCGCGCCGAAGGCGGGTTGCAAATCCGTAGAACAGAATGGATCTGCGTCGCCCGAAGTCAATCAATCGCATTTTGCGACCCGGGCTCCCGACCGGCCAAGGAGTACCCTCCCGGCCGAACAACGACTACCGAGTGCGACCGGAAGTACCCCTGCCGATTTCACTGGACGAAAGGTTCGGGTGGGAAATTCCCCACTCTTGCGACGACACCCCAGACCCCTGCTAAGCTGGACTTATGAGCCACTCCCCTTCGAGGCGAGTGGGAAATTCCCCACAGGCGCGTGTTCGGGCAAACCTCTCGGACACGTGCACTAACCCTACCGGCAGGGCGGATGGTCACATCGACCGTCCGCCCTTCGGCGTTGTAGACTATTTCCAGCCGTAGTTCGGCGAACAGTTGCTCAAGCTTGGCGGCGTCCGCCCGCTTGATGATCTCGTGCACGTCGCCGAACGAGTCGATCATGGCGTAGATCTCCCTGTCCGAGAGCCCGGTGCGCTGACACCCTCCAACTCCGCCTTCGCCGCTGCTCGCTGAGCCTGGGCCTCGTTGACCGCTTCCACCAGTGCCGCAGGATCGATACCCGAAGCAATGGCCTGCTGGAATCGCCTCAACCGACCCTCGGCCGCTTCGAGTCGCTTTTTCGCCGCTTCGTGCCCATTACCCGACGACCCGACCTTGCCCTGTGACTCGACCAGCGCAGACACGGTCCGGTCCACATTCTCGGATGCGAACAACCCGCTGAGCCACTTGCCCAGCGGCTCCAGAACCGCCGTTTCGGGCAGATAGACGTTCTTCGGGTGCCCGTTCAGCGCCGGCGACCCGGGAACCAGTGTCCGCGCCGAACACCGGTAGTACGTCCGCGTCGCGCGCGGAGTGCCCTCCATCCGTCGCGTGCAGTGACTGCACCGCACGCGCCCACGCAGGGGACAGGGACGTTTCGTAGCCTTCGGCCCACGCTCCGACTTCCGGCTTGCGGCCAGCCCACCGGCCGCCCGCGAGCGGCGGAGCAACTGGGCCTCTACGAACTCCTCTACATCGATGATCTTGGGATGCGCCGGCTGCCGCGACCGGACCACCTTCTCCGGCACCGAGCGCCTGAACCGGATGACGTGACCTGCCGCCACGTCGTCGGGGTCGAGCAGCGTCTCCTGTCGGGTCCACCTGCCGAAGGCGGGCTGCCGACGCCATCGTCATCGCAGCCTGGGCAGCGGACAGTGCCGCCACAACCCAGGTGCAGACCGCTCGACCGCCGCCCTCCGCCACGCACCCAACGACGGAACCGACAGTCCGGAAACACCCCCACAAGGCGATCGACATCCATTGCGAAATCACAACCCGAACGGCTACTCATCGTCACCACCGAAAGTGCGTCAGAGCCCATACTGGACAGACTCGCTCATCGGCATGTGCGGATGTTTGAAGCACGCCTTCAGCCGGAGCGGGTTAAGTGATCAGCTCAAAATGAGTTTTCGCAGTCAGGTGATCGAGCAGGCCAAGCTGAGTATCGCCTGGTGGGCGTCGGCTCCTCCTTCGGTGTGGACGCGGCGTCGTCAGCTCTTAAGCCGGGCCTCAGGGAACACTTGGTCGGATCGGCTACCGCGTCGTCACCGTCCGCCTCGCGGAACCTGCTCTATGCCGTCGGAGGCAGGGCGGGCTCCACCACCACCTCCTTGCTTGGTCTTGTGGCCGGCTCCGCGCCCCACGTCTGGCGTCAGTCCACTGTGGACGTTGCCTTGTCGGATAGCCTCGTGGCCATGTGGCAACTCACGGGGGTCGTCCTTGCCGTGCTGCTCGTTGGTGGCTGCACTGCAGACGGTGGGAGCGAGCGGGATCAAGTGGTGGCGAAGTTGAAGTCCGACGTCCGGACCCAAGGTGCGCCAGAGCGGACCGTTGACTGCGTTGCGGACTGGTACATGGAGCACGCGTCGTCTGAGCAGCGCGAAGCCTTCCTCGACGGCGGGGCCGAGAGCCAGGCCGACGACGAGAGCGCGCGTGCTGCACTCCTGGAATGCGTGAAGACCGCGACTGACGGGCAGTAGCCACACGGTCACTAGACCGTTTGCATCTACACGACCAGGGTCGTGCCCGTTAGCGTCGAGATCGGATAGGTGAGCGGCTAGAGGCCATCGGGGGCGGTGGCGGCTGCTCCGCCGCACGGGGGGAATCGATGCGCATCCGCTCTTTTGGGCTGCCCAGAAGAACTCTGGTCCTGGCTCTCGTCGTCGCCGTCGCCGCAGCGCTCGTCGTCGTGCTGCGGCCGTGGCAGTCGCTGGACGATGTGCCGAACGGCCAAGTGCAGCAGGGTGGCGCGCCGACTCGCGTGCGGGAGCTGGAGGACCAACGGACCTCCGCGTCGCGGGTGTACCTGCTGTCCGACGGTCGTTTCGAGGCTGAGCTGTCATCGCAGCCGCGGCACTTCCGCGACTCGCGGGGTTCCTGGTCGCCCATCGACACCGAGATTCGCGCGCTCTCCCGTGACGGATACGCCTTCGGCAACGACACCAACGCCTTCAGCAGCCTGTTCGGTCGCACGACCGATCGGCTCACCCGGTTCTCGCTGCCCGACGCCAAGGTGGAACTGGGTGTGTCGGGCAGCTCCCGTCCTGCGGAACCCGTCGTCCGAGGCGACACGATCACCTACAACGACGTGCTGGACGGGGCAGACGTCAGTTACCGGGTCACTCCGACCGCGCTGAAGGAGGAGATAGTCCTCGAACGACCGCCTGCCGAGGCGGAGTACCGGTTCGACCTGCGGTTGGACGGCCTGGAGCCGCGGGAGTCGGACAACGGGGAGATCGGCCTGTTCCGGCCTGGCGCGGTGGGCCGGGCGGTCGCCGTGCTGCCGAAGCCGTTCATGACCGACTCCGCGAAGGATGCGAAGTCGCCGTACGGCAAGGGGTGGAGCGACAAGGTCACGCAGGCTCTGGAACGCGATGGAGACCGCACGGTCGTCGTCGTGCGCGCCGACCACGAGTGGCTGACCGACCCGGCGCGCAGCTACCCGGTCGTGATCGACCCCACGATCCGGGTCGAGCCGACGTCGAACTCGGGTCAGGACAGCCAAATCTGGTCCGACACCCCTGATCGCAACGATGGCGTGTCGTACCAGCTGTCGGTCGGCACGGACAACACGGGCCGCGCCAGGACCCTGGTCAAGTTCGACACCTCGGTACTGCCCGCGGGGACCAGCGTGAGCTCCGCGCGGCTGCGGCTCTACTACGACAGCGAGCTGTTCACCGCTGCCAACAACAACACCTTAGAGGCGCGCCGGATCAGCGAGCCCTGGGCCGAGAACACCGTCACGTGGAACAACTCCAATGCCGCGTTCGCCGAGGCGGGCCTGTCGACGACGGTGAAGCAAGCCAACGTCTCGAACGCCTGGAACGAGTTGGACGTCCGCAACATCGTCCAGTCCTGGGTTTCCGGGAGCACCGCCAACTACGGCGTCATGGTGAAGGCCACCGACGAGACGCTCAACCGGGGCGGCGCGATCTACCAGGCGGCCGAGCCGGTGTACAACGGCGACTCTGCGAACTTCCCGCAGTTGGTGGTCACCTACGGGCGTCCGGGTGCAGTGCTGGCACCCATCACCAAGACCTACGCCACCGGTGCGGAACTGGCGTGGAGCCCCTACGCGGATCCCAACCCGGGCGACCCGGCCGACGATGCGGTCGAGTACCAGATCCACCGCTCGACCGCTCAGGTCTTCACCCCCTCGACGGCGACGCTGATCACGTCGGTGGGCACGCAGGCCACGAGCTTCATCGACCGCACGGCCCAACCTACTCCCGCGACCGCGCCCGACCTTGGCTGGAACGCCTACTACTACATGGTCGCGGTCAAGACCCGCGACGGGCAGGTGGTTCCGAGCGCGACCCAGCTGACCCGCACTCCGAAAGCCGGACAGGTCCGCCAGATCTTCCGCAACAGCGCCTCCACCACGGTGGCGTCGAACCAACCAGACGCCAACCACGATGCCTTCGCGGGCGAGCCGTGGTTGCAAGTCGGCAACAACGGCACGACCTACGGAAGGACCCGGGCGCTGCTCCGCTTCGACGGTCTCGAAGCGATCCCGCCGGGCACCCAGGTCGTCG
This sequence comes from Saccharothrix sp. NPDC042600, assembly GCF_040647305.1. Taxonomy (NCBI): domain Bacteria; kingdom Bacillati; phylum Actinomycetota; class Actinomycetes; order Pseudonocardiales; family Pseudonocardiaceae; genus Saccharothrix; species Saccharothrix sp. NPDC042600. Next base: position 127,462 of record NZ_JBEZBW010000004.1, read on the forward strand.
ACGCCGACCTGTCGGTGTGGGGCTTCTACTCCTACGGCGGTGGGGCGGTGTTCGACGGTCACCCGTTGACCACGCCGTTCGTGGAGAACCAGGCGACCTGGAACCGCGCCTCGGCCGCTGCCGTGTGGCGCACACCCGGCGGTGACGTCGGCGCCCGCGCGGACTACGTCTCCGGTGTCGGCAACCTGCCCACGTGGCACATCTGGGAAAGCGCCGCGATGGCGCAGGCATGGGTGGACAACCCCGGCGCCCACCACGGTTTCGAGATCAAGATCAGCGATGAGGGAGGACCCGGGCAACGGGTGCTCCTGCTGTCCGACGAAGCGAAAGAACCGCTGCTGCGGCCCAACCTGGCGATCAGCTACCTGGGCACACCGCCGGCCGAGGTGCCGGCCGCTCCCGCCGTTTCCTCGGTGGACTACCCGGCGGACGGGCAGCCGCACGGTCAGCCGGGACGTGAGGGCACGTTCACCCTCACACCGAACGGAACGGTGCCGATCACCGGTTACCGCTGGCGGCTGGACGACGGCCCGAACACCGACGTGGCGGGCACCGGGCCCGTGTCGGTCAAGGCCACCCCCCAGACACCGGGGCAACACAGGCTGACGGTCAGCGCGCTCGGCCAGAACGGAACGGTGTCACCGGCCACGGTGCACACCTTCGTCGTCGCCGATCCACCGACCGCACCTGGTGCTCCACAGGTCCTCTCCCTGGACTACCCGGCCGACGGGGCGGCGTACGGCGCACCAGGACGAGAAGGCACCTTCACCTTCCGCCCGTCCGGCGCGATTCCCATCGCGGGTTACCGCTGGCAGCTCGACGACGGCCCGACGACCGACGTCGCCGGCACGGGCAAGATCCTGGTCAAGATCACCCCGCAGGCCGCGGGGGCGCACGTGCTCACGGTGCGCGCCTTCACCTCGGCCGGCGGGCTGTCGGCCCCGACGACGTATCGGTTCCACGTCGCACCGGTGGTTGCCCCAGGGACCCCGGACGTCTCGTCGGTGGACTACCCGGCGGACGGGTTGCCGCACGGCGGAGCCGGTCGGGAAGGTGTGTTCACCTTCCGCCCCAGCGGAGCGGTCGAGGTCAGCGGATTCCGCTGGAAGCTCAACGACGGCGCGACCACGGACGTGCCGGCGTCGGGCGAGACCGCGGTGCGGGTCACGCCGCAAGCGGGCGGTCCCCAGACCCTCGCCGTGTGGGCGCTGGGTGCCGGGGGCACCGCTTCACCCCCGTCGACTTACACCTTCCTGGTCCAAGGCGCGGGAGCCGTCCCCGACGCACCGCTGGTCTCGTCCGCCGACTACCCGGCGGACGGGGAACTGCACGGCGTCCTCGGCCAAGCGGGCACCTTCACCCTGCGTGCGTCGGGCGAGGTCGCTGTCGACAGCTTCCGCTACCAACTGGACACCGACGCGACCGCCACCGAAGTCCCCGTCGGCACCGGTACAGCCACGATCAGCGCAACGCCCGTGCGGTCGGGCCTGCGAACGCTCACGGTCTGGGCCCGCGTCGCCTCGACGGGCGCCATCTCAGAGCCCCGCAGTTACACCTTCGGTGTCGGCGCGCCGTCCGGGCCGCGCGAGTTCTTCTACGACGCGGCAGGCCGGCTCGTCGGTATGACCAACAGTGCCGGCGAAGCCGCCGCCTACCGGTACGACGCGGCGGGGAACCTGCTGGCAACCGAACGGTTCGCCGCTTCGGAGCCGAAGGTGTTCGCCCTGGTGCCGGCTCGTGGCCCGGTCGGTACGTCGGTGGAGATCAGCGGCTCCGGTTTCACGAACAACGCCAGTGGCAACGAGGTCAGTTTCGATGGTGTGCCCGCGCAGGTGACCGCGGTGTCGGCGAACCGGTTGACGGTGGTGGTCCCCCAGGGCACCACGGCGGGTCGGGTCCGGGTCGTGGTCGGCGCCGGCGCCACCGAAGCCCCGGAGCCGTTCAAGCTGGGGCCGGGAACGCCTGTCCCGACGATCGCCACCGTCTCGGCGGACCGGGGCACGCGGAACGACGTCATCACGATCACCGGGACCGGGTTCGACCCGGACAGGTCCCACAACGTGGTGATGTTCCACCGCACCGTGGCCCTGGTGGAGGAGGCCACGCCGACCAGCCTGCGCGTGCGCATCCCCGAAGCCGCCTCCTCCGGCCGCATCACGGTGCGCACCCCGGGCGGTGTCGCCACCGGCGGCGCCGACTTCCTCGTCGCCCCGCGCGGGTTCGACATGGGCAACCTCGTCTACGCCGGGAAGATCAGCGCGGGCAGCGGCGCGCTGGACGTGAACGTCCCGGCGAACAAGGCCGCGCTCGTCCTCGTCGAGGGCACCGCCGCCGAGCAGCTCAACCTGACCCTCGACAACAACACCGTCCCCGTGCGCTCGGCCATGTGGATGTTCACGCCGTACGGCGGCAACTTCGCTCGCGGGGCACTCGGCGACCCGTTGGACTTGTGGGCGGGCGGCAGGCTCAGCGAAGACCTACCGGTTCTGCCGACCACCGGTGTCTACTCCCTGGTTCTCGACCCGAACGACGACGGCGCGGGCTCCGTGCGCATGTCACTGTCGCACGACCTCGCGGGTCGCAACCTGACGCGTGACGGCTCCGGGATCGGGTTCCAGGTCACCGTCGCCCAGCAGTACGTGGAATTCCCGTTCACCGCGGCGCAGGGCGAATGGCTGAGCATCGGGCTGTCCGACCTGAGCATGCCGCAGAACGACTTCTCGGTCCGGGTGACCTATCCGGACGGCAGCTACCGCACGTGGCAGGCATCGCTCGCCCGCTACATCCCGACGATGGTCTTCAAGGCCGGCGCCGCGGGCACGTACAAGGTCGGTATCACGTTCGGCCGCGACCAACTGGGCTTCGGCAAGGTCTGGCTCTCCAGCGTGGTCAACGGCGAGCCGCTCGTCGTCAACGGTGACGGCACCACTGTGCGGCTGCTGCGCCCCGGCCAGTCGGTGCGCTTGCCGTTCACCGGCACCTCAGGCCAAAACCTGACATTGGGTTACACCGAGAACACGCTCAAGGTGAACGACCGGCCGAAGTACCCCGGGGCGATCCTGGGTGAACCGGACGACCGGCAGATCGAGTTGAGCACCGGGTGGGCTGAGACCCGCGACATCCCCACGCTGACCAAGACCGGCTCGTACAACCTGTTCATCACCGGCTGGGAATCGGTGGGCACGGTCAAGGCGTGGCTGTCCACCCGTGTCGAGGGCGGGACGCTGGGGATCAACTCGACGAAGAAGGTCGCCGTCACGCGGCCGGGTCAGGACACCTGGCTCGACTTCGACGGCGTCCAGGGTCGGCCGCTCTACCTCGGCACCACGGGCAAGACCCTGTCCGGTGAGGTCACCCTGCGCCTCCAGCGCCCCGACGGTGGACTGGTGCAGAAGGACCGCAAGATCGACCTCGCGGCGTTGCCGGTGACCGGCCGTTACCGCATCCAGGTCGATCCTGAAACGCCGAGCACCGGCGAAGTCACGGTCGTCGCGGCCGAGCCGGTCGACGTCGGGGCGATCGCGCTCGACGGCACCCCGCCCAAGGCGGTCGTGGCGTTGCCCGGACAGAAGATCACCGGTCGGTTCACCGCGACCGCCGGCCAACGGCTCAGTCTCGGCACCGCGACCGCGATCCCCCACCTCAAGCCGGAGATCACCAAGCCGGACGGCACGCGCCTTGCCGTTTTCAGCTTCTTCGACACGACGTGGGGCCAGGACTTCGACGCGTTGCCCGCGACCGGTGAGTACAAGCTCACGCTGACACCGATCAACGCGAACACCGGAGACGTGACGCTGTTCCTGTCGACCGAGTACGACGGAGGGAAGGTCGATCTCGGGGGCGCGGCGAAGACGATCACCATCGAACGGCCCGCTCGCAACGGCAAGGTCACGTTCGACGCGACCGCGGGCCAGTCACTGGAATTCCTCGTCACCAACCTCAACCTCGGCCAGTACGCGCCCTACTACACGCTCTACCGCCCCGACGGGGGCACGGTGTGGCGACACCTGATCATGTCCAGCACCCGGATGACGTTGGGCGCCATGCCCGCCACGGGCACGTACACCTTGGTCTTCGATCCCTCGGTCGGGTCCACGGGGACGGCCGACGTCCAGGTACGACCGAGGACCACGACAGCGGGTGGCCAAGCCGACGTGGGGCAACCGCCCACACCCGCCGCGGCCACCTGCGACACGCTCCCCGCCGGCCCCACGGCCAAGGGAGGCGCTGCCGAGGGCACGCCTGGTGTCGCACCCGAGCCCGAGCCGGCAGCGCCGAACGAGTGCGCCCAGCCCGAGCCGGACGGATTCACCGCCCGACCGGGCGGCACCGGCTGGCGGCCCAACCGGTTGGACCTGGACGGGCTGGGCTGGGGCACCCGCCGCCCCGCACCTCCCGTGCGCGAGCGCCCGTTGCAGTTCCCCGTCGGACTCACCGGGGTCGTGGGCAAGGTCCTCGACACGTCGGACAAGCCGCTGCCAGGGATCTCGGTGGCGGTCGGTGATCGGCACACCACCACCGATGCCGACGGTCGTTTCGCTGTCGCGGACGTCCAACCCGGGCACGTCGTGCTGCGAGTGGACGGCGGCGACCGGCACGGCGTGTTCGACATAGGCGTCGATGTGACCCGCGGTGAGGTCACGGTCTTGCCCTACACGGTGTTCCTACCGGTGCTGGACACCTCGACCAAGGTGCAGATCGCGAGCCCGACGCAGGGCGAAACGGTGTTGAGGACCGGGGCCATCCCGGGCCTGGAGGTCCGCATCCCCGCGGGCACGGTCATCCGGGACGTGTCGGGCCAGGTCGTCACCGAACTGAGCGTGACGCCGATCCCGGTGGACCGGGCGCCGTTCCCGCTGCCACCGACCAAGGTGCCGGTGTACTTCACCGTGCAACCGGGTGGGGCAGTGCTGTTCCCGCAGGGCGCGACGATCGTCTACCCGAACTACACCAAGGAACCACCGGGCACCAGAACGCAGTTCTGGAGTTACGACCCGAACGGCAAGGGCTGGCACGTCTACGGGCACGGCACGGTGTCCGCCGACGGCAAGCAGGTCGTGCCGGACGAGGACGTCAAGTTCTACCGCCTGACCGGCGCGATGACGGCCGTGCCGAACATGAACCCGCCGCCGAAGGCACCCGCTCCGAACAACACGCGGGTGGGGGACCCGGTCGACCCGGCCACCGGCCTGCTCGTCGACGAGGCGATCGACCTGGTGGTCGACGACGTGATGCCCATCGAGATCAAGCGCACGTACCAGCAGGCAGACCCGGACGTGCGCACGTTCGGCCTCGGCATGAACTTCGACTACGGCATGTTCCCGTGGTCGCCCGGCACCATCGGCAGCTTCGACTTCCAGCAGTTCGACCTGGTGCAGCCGGACGGCGCGAAGATCCACTACCACCGGGTCTCACCGGGCAAGGACTACGCCGGCGCGGTGTTCAACGCCGACCCGACGCCGACGAAGTACGCGGGCTCCACCGTCAAGTGGAACGGCGACGGCTGGGACGTGGTGCTGCGTGACGGCACGACGATCGTGCTCGGCGACGAGGCCCCGATGCAGGCCATCCGGGACAAGCACGGCAACACGACGACCATCACCCGGGCGCCCGCACCGCCGTGGACCGACGGCAAGGTCCGGCTCAACGGACCGATCACGCAGATCACCTCGCCCAGCGGCCGGTGGGTGAAGTTCGCCTACGACACGGCCAACCCGCCCAAGGTCACCGGGATCGAGGACAACCTCGGCCGACGCGTCGGCTACGAGTACGACACGGGCAACCGGCTCGTCAAGGTGACGAACACGGAAGGCGGCACCACCCTCTACGGCTGGGCGGGCAACAAGCTCAAGACGATCACCGACCCGCGCGGGACGGTCTACCTGACCAACGAGTACGACGCCGCGGGTCGGGTCGCGAAGCAGACCGCAGCCGATGGCGGCATCACCGAGTTCGCCTACACCGAGTCCGGCGGCGCGATCACCGAGACGCGGATGACCGACCCGCGTCGCTTCGTGCACCGGTACACGTTCAACGCCAAGGGGTCGGTCCTCACCGAGACCAAGGCGTTCGGCACTCCGGTCGCCGCGACCACCACGACCGAGTACGACGCGTCAGGGGCACGTCGGACCGCTTCGACCGATCCCCTCGGGCGACGGACCGCGTACGAGTACAACGATCTCGGGCAGGTCTCGAAGACAACGCAGCTCGACGGGACGCCCGACGCGAAGGTACGCCGGTTCGAGTACAACGGGCCGCACGGTGAACTGACCAAGTCGACCGACGAATACGGCAAGGACACCGTCTACGAACTCGACGCGCGGGGCGCGGTCAAGTCCGTCACCGACGCCTCGGGACGCAAGACGAGCTACGGGGTCGACGGAGCCGGCCTGATCACCAGCGTCACCGATCCGGACAACAAGACCAGCACCGTGGAGTACGCGGGGGCCGACCCCGTGCGGTCCAAGGACGAGTTGGGTCGGATGTCCACGTCGGGTTTCGACGCCGTGGGGCGCAAGGTGGTGACCTCGGACGCCCGAGGAGCGGTGACCGAGACGCGCTACTCGGGTGCCGACCACGTGCTGTCCGTCGTCGACCCGCTCGGACACACGGTGTCCTACGAGTACGACGCCAACGGCAACCGCACGAAGGTCGTCGACGGGCGTGGCGGTACCACGGTGTTCGCCTACGACGTGATGGACCGCGTCCGGACCGTCACAGATCCCTTGGGCGCCTCGGACCTCACCGAGTACGACCGCAACGGCAACCTGGTGAAGTACACCAGCAGACGCGGTGTGGTGACCGAGTCCGACTACGACGCACTCGACCGCAGGGCCGAGACCCGGTACGGCGCTGAAGGGACCACGAAGTACGGGTACGACGCCGCCGACCGTCTCGTCCGTACCGAGGACACCGCCGCCGGCGTCTCGACGCTGGACTACGACGGGATCGACCGCCTCAAACGGGAGAGCGGACCACACGGCTCGGTCGACTACACCTACAGCGCCACCGAGCGGGACAGGACCGCCACTGTCGCCGGCCACAGCCCGATCCGGCACGTCTACTCCGCGACCGGTGAACTCAGCGAGATCCAGCACGGCGGCACGGCGGTCGACGGCGTGAGTCGGGACGTGGTCGGGCGGCCGTCCACGGTGGGTCTCGCCGGCGGCGTCCACCAGACCTACACCTACGACGCCACCGGCTCGGTCAAGACGATCACCTATCGCAACGGGTCGACGGTCCTGGGCTCGCTGAACTACGACTACGACCGCTCGGGCAACCCGAGTCGCACCGACGGCTCGTTCTCCCGATCGGTGCTGCCGGAGGCGTTCGGTCCGGCGACCTACGACGCGGCGAACCGGCTGCGCACCGCTGGGAGCGCCACCGCCGGGTACGACGCCGACGGCAACCTGCTCTCCGACGGCACCACGTCGTACACCTGGAACGCACGCGGGCAACTCGCAGGACTTTCGGCACCGGGGAAGTCGGCGTCGTTCACCTACGCGGCGGATGGACGTCGGATCGGACGAACGATCGACGGCACCACCACCAACTACCTGTACGACGGGGACAACCCGTTGCAGGAGAAGGTGGGCGGCACCACCTCGGCGACGGTCACCAGCGCCGGAACCGACGCGTTCACCATCCGGGAAAGCGGTGGAGGGACCCGTCGGCACCTGGTCGACGCCCTCGGCAGCACCGTCGCCCTGGTGGACGGCACGGGAGCCGGCGCGGCGTACTCGTACGAACCGTTCGGACGCACCTACAAGTCCGGTGACGACGTCGGGAACTCCTTCGAGTTCACGAATCGGGAGAACGACGGCACTGGCCTCTACTTCCACCGTGCCCGCTACTACAGCCCGACCCTACAACGGTTCATAAGCGAAGACCCGATCGGCTTCGACGGCGGGATCAACCTCCACGCCTACGTGGGCAACAAGCCCACCGAGCTGACCGACCCGGCGGGCGAGGACGCGAAGCAGATCCACTACCGGGGTCGCTACAACATCGACCTCTGGGAGAAGAACAAACCGAAGCTGCCCAAGAACTGGGACGCGCACCACCGGATCCCGCAGGAGTACCGCAACCACCCGGAGTTCAAGGACTTCGACTTCGACGCGCCGAGCAACATCCTCGGTGTGCCGGGCAGCCGCGTCCCGGGACCGGTCACGAACGTGCACCAGCACATCACGAACGCCTGGAGGGACTTCCGGGTGCAGAACCCCAACGCGACCCGTGCGGAAATCGAGGCGTTCGCCGAGCGGGTGGACGCGCAGTTCGAAGGGTTCTGGTGGTACAGGTGACCCGGACGACCAGGGTGCGAGCCGGTAGGGTCCGGCCTGGTACGCGATCGACGAACGGGGCCCTTCGATGACCGGTTTCGACTCCGACGGCTGGCGCGCGGACATGGCCCATGCCGTCAACCACCTGCTCCTGCACTTCCAGGCGCGGTTCGGCTACCCGCCCGACGAACAGACGATCGGCGGTCCTGCGGCGGCGGACGAGTTGGCGAGGGCATCGGGTGTCCTGCCCGAGCAGTTGCTGACCTTTTACCGACACGTGAGTGAGGTGGACCTGCCCGACGTCTTCAACGGGTTCTTCATCCACCCGCTGAACACGGTGTTGGCGAACCTGCCCGACCCGCTGACGCCCAAACACGCACCAGGGCTGACCGACTCGTCGTTGGTCGTGTTCGGCAGTGATGGCGGTGGCACGCTGTTCGCGTTGGGCACCGAAGACGGAGTCGTGTACGTGCTACCGGTCGGCGAGATCCGCGACGGCGCCTACCTGGGCGGTGGGGCGGAGCCCGGCCGCGCGGTGTTCCAGGACTTGTGGGATTTCCTGGGCTGGCTGCTGCACGCGGTGCGAGGTGTCGCCGAGGGCGACCTGGAGAAGGCGGTGTACCCGGGCTGACGGTCCGGATGCCGCGACACGGAACAGGGGGGCACGTGAAGCGCACGCGTACGTCGGTTGGTGCAGTTGTGGCGGTGGTGGCGCTGGTCGGCGCACTGCCCGCAGCGGCCGATGCCCAGGAGGGTGACATCACGGTTTCGGCGGGCGCCGAGGTCGTGGCGGGCCAGTACATCGTCACCCTGGCACGCGGACAGCTCTCGGCGTCCGCGGCTGAACTGGGCGCGCGATACGGAGGCACAGTCAGAAGGACCTTCTCCAGAGCCCTCCACGGATTCGTCGTCACGCTCCCGGAGAAGCAAGCGCGGAGGATGGCCGCCGACCCGCGGGTGGCCCGGGTCGAGGCCGATGCGGTGGTGCGGGGTCTGGGCAGCCGCACCACCTCGCTGTGGAACCTCGACCGCTCCGACCAGCGCGCCGCCATCCTGGACGGGACGTACCAGTACGCGGACGAGGCCGGACGAGGCGTCACCGCTTACGTGTTGGACACCGGCATCCGCATGTCGCACAGCGATTTCGGTGGTCGGGCACGTTTCGGTTTCGACGCCATCGGTGACGGCCTCAACGGTGAGGACTGCAACACCGACGGACACGGCACCCACGTGGCGGGCACGATCGGCGGGGCGACCTACGGCTTGGCCGACAAGGTCAACCTCGTGTCGGTGCGTGTCCTCAGCTGTGACAACCTCGGCACCATCAGCCAGATCGTCGCCGGTGTCGAATGGGTGACGGCGAACGCCGCCAAACCCGCTGTGGTCAACATGAGCCTCGGCGCGGCGGGCCGTTCGCCGACGGAGGAGGACGCGATCACGGCCTCGATCGCGACGGGGCTGACCTACGTGATCGCCGCCGGCAACGACGCGGTGGACGCGTGCACCTTCAGCCCCGCAGCGGTGCCGAACGCGATCACCGTGGCCGCGGCGAACTCGATCGACGAGCGCGCCACGAACTGGGGCAACGGGGCGGGGTCGAACTTCGGTTCCTGCGTGGACATCTTCGCGCCGGGCCAGGACATCAAATCGACCCACAACGCGACCGACAGCGCCACTCGCATCCTCCGGGGAACCTCGATGGCGGCGCCGCACGTCGCCGGTGCCGCGGCGCTGGTGCTGTCCAGGTTCCCCGACGCGACCCCGGCGGAGGTGACGGCGGTCCTGGTCAACAGGGCGACCCCGGGTGTGCTGCGTGCCGACAACCTGGGTGCGGGTTCTCCGAACAAGCTGCTCTACACGGGTGGAGCGTTCGAAGCGCCACTGCGCGACTTCAGCGTCGGGGTGGGCAGCTCGACCGCGACGGTCGGCGCCGGCCAGAGCGCGACCGTGGCGGTGTCGACGGCCAACCTGATCCCGCAGGGCCAGACGATCAGGCTCTCCGCGACGGGCGCGCCCGCCGGCGCGACGCTGTCCGTGAACCCGGCGGAGGTGGCGGCGGGCCAGAGCGCGACTCTGACCATATCCGTCGCCCCGGGGGTCAACATCCCCGCGGGATTCACGGCCACGGTCACGGGGACCGGTCGCTACGGGCTCACGCGCACCGCCTCCGTCGCGGTGACGGTTCCGTTCACCCAGGTGTGTTCCGTGTCGAACACGACCACTCTTCCGGTTCCGGACTTGGGAACGGTGTCCAGCACTGTCGAGGTGACCGCCTGCCCGCGCAGGGTAGCCTCGGACGCGACCGCTCGGGTGAGAGCCCAGCACCCCTACCGGGGGGACCTCTCGCTCGTGCTGCGAGCACCCGACGGAACCGAGCAGGTCCTGCGCGAGGCGGACGGTGACGATGCGGCGGCCGACCTCGACCAGGTGTTCCCCCTCCGCATGTCGACCGTGGACGCCAATGGCGTGTGGACGTTGGTGGTACGGGACAACTTCGGGTTCGACCAGGGTGCGGTGACCGGGTGGGACCTGGTCTTGGCAGTCTGACGTGGCGATCACCAGACGGGCGTTGCTCGCGGCGGCGGGTGCGGTGTCGGCAGTCGCCTGCACCACGCCGCCGGTGGGTCCACCGCGGGTTTCGAGACCGGTCGCCCACCAGCGCGGCATCGTCGAACCCGAGCGGCGGCACACGGTTCTGGCCGCGTTCGACGTGGTCGGCGACCTTGAGCAGGTCCTCCATTCCCTGCGCGGCTCGGCTCCGGCGGGCGATGCGGTGCTGTCGGTCGGGGCGTCGCTGTTCGACGCGCGTCCCGGGCTCGCCAGGCCGACACTGCTCACCACCATGCCCGCGTTCCCGGGTGACGTGCTCGACCCGACCGACTGCGGTGGCGATGTGCTTGTCCAATTGTCGTCCGATGACCCCTCGGCGCTCCCCAACGCCTTCGACGTGCCGGGAGCGCGTTTGCGCTGGACCGTTGAAGGGCAGCACACCGGCCGCAACGCGTTCGGGTTCCGAGAGGGCACCGGTAACCCCGACGCCTCGAACCCCGACTTGATGGACCAGCTCGTGTGGGTTCAACCGGGCGACCCGGAGCCGGAGTGGTGTGTCGGGGGCACCTACTTGGCCGTGCGGCTCATCAGGCTCGCCATGCCGACATGGGATTCGAAGTCGACCGCGGACCAAGAGCTTGTTTTCGGGCGTCACAAGGAGAGCGGCGCGCCGCTTGGAAGCACCGGCGAACACGACGCGCTCGACTACGTCAACGATCCTGAGGGAACTCGGATCCCCCTGAACGCACACATCCGCCGCGCGAACCCTCGCACCCCGGAAAGCCAGGCGCACCGCATCCTCCGCCGCGGCTACACATACCGCCGACCCGCCGACACCTCCGGGGAACACATCGGCCACATCTTCACCTGCTACCAGCGGGACCTCGAACGTGGCTTCGCCACAACCCAGCGCCGCCTCGCGGGGGAGGCACTGGCCACTTACCTGCTGCCGTTCGGCGGTGGGTATTACTTCGTCCTTCCGGGTGGTGACACCACGCCTGGAGAGAGGTGAAGGCCGGGCGGTCAGGTGACGATTCGGTCCGGTGACATGCGCACCGACGGACGTCGGACGGGACTGGCTGAGGCTGGTGCGGTGCGTGACCGAGGCGCACAAGTCCCTTCCCACCCCACCCGCTCGTCCCGACCTGTGGCGCACACCTCTCACCCGCAACCCACAGACCCGTGGCGAGCACGACAGCGAATGTCATGTTCAGATCTCGCTCGCCAACTCGCTCCTCCAACCAGACCACAACCCGGCCTGCTGACGCCACGAGCACACCGAGACCTGCGCACGACCCGACAACGGGCGCGATACCACCCCTGTGCCGAAGAAACTCGTCGCTATGCAACACAGTCAGGGAACGGGTATGGCTCATCCCGCAGTGCTACGCCTTCGACATATCTTCCGAATCGTTTCATTTCATCAAGACGGGATGCCGGCGACGTTGAAGAACGCGCTGGCTACCTGGGCCGCGAGTGGGCGTGGAAGCCGATCGGGTTCGTCGGCTACGGCAACACCTCGGCGGGCACGCGGTCGGTCCAGCACGCCAAGCAGGTCGTGACCACGCTGCGCCTGGTGCCGCTGGGCGCCACGGTCGCGATCCGCATCGCCGACGCCGTGGAGAACGGGCGGTTGCGCCCGGACGCCGCCCGCGACCGGGCGGGTGTGCACGTGCTGGACGAACTGACCCGCCTCGCCCACGCCCTACGGCCCATGCGCGAACGGGCCGTAGCGTCGCCGGGCCCCTTGCCAGGCTCCTACACGCGAGCGTTGACCCTCGATGACGCCGCGGAGGTCACCGTCCTGCAGCGGTGCTGCTGGGTGGAAGAGGCGCTGGCCAACGACACCCTGGCCATCCCGCCACTGCACGAGTCACCGGAGGAAGTGCGCGAGTGGCTGGCAACGTGGACCACCGCGGGCCTGCGGCTCGACGGGCGCCTGCTGGGCATGGTCCGCACCCGCCAAGAAGGCACGGACTGGCACATCGGCCGACTCGCCGTGGTGCCCGACCTCCGCGGCCGGGGCGTGGGGCGGTGGCTGCTGCGCGCCGCCGAAGCGGGCGCCGGGGCGGACGTGCGCCGAATGGTGCTGTTCACAGGCGCGAAGAGCCTGCACAACATCGAGCTGTACCGGAGCGAGGGCTACGAGCCCGTGCCGAACACGGGTCAGGCCGGAATCGTCAGCCTCGTCAAGGAGGTGCCGCGCTGACTCACCAGGCGGCGTGGTCGCCAGCGGCGGTTTCCGCACCCGGCGGCCCACCGCCACCGGTCCCGGCGGTGGGGCGTGGCAGCGGACCGTCCTGGCCGTCTTCGGCGATCCCGACACCCCCGGTCACGCGGTGGGCCGCCACGTGGTGACCACGGACTTCGGCGGCGACGGCAACGACGAGTTCCTGGTCGCCCCACGCGGACCCGTCCCGTGGCAGGGAGTGCTGTACCACAAGGCGAAGGACCCGCGGATGATGTTGTTCCGCAACGAGTTCGGCAAACCGTTGTGCCCGCCGACCCCCAGGGCGGTGAACGGCTGACACCCACACCGGACGCCGGCCGGCCGGACGCCACGCACGGCGCCCGGGCCGGCCCGTCACCGTGGTCGGGTCCCGATCAACCTCCGGTAGAACGCCGCTGTCGCCGCGTCTTCGGTGTCGTACTCCTCGAACGGGTCGTACTCGCCGCGCTCGTACACACCCACCTGCCAGCGATCACCGCGGCGGCGCAGGAAGTAGAAGTCGGTGGGCGGCACGTCACCGAACTCGCGCACTCCTTCGACCTCGTACATCACGCGCGGGATGCCCGCGTGGTCCAGCGCTTCCACCAGGGCGGTCGAGTCCACGACGGCCGTCACCCGACGATGGGGACGAGGTAGTAGTTCCTGACCAGCCAATCCACATTCCACCGGTCCGGGGCGCCCACCGGCGTCTCGACCTTGAACTGCTTCCCCCCACCGGGCTGCCCGAACCAGCTGGCGGTGGTCCCGCTCAGCACCGCGAACGGCCGATCCACCTTGTACCGGTAGTAGCCGTAGGACATCCGCACACCCGGCTCGTACTCACAAGTGTTGAGGCTCTGCGGCGGCAGCGAACGCTGCGCGTACGGCGTGCCGATCGGAGACAGGAACTTTCCGGACTGGCCACCGAAGCGGTCGACGACTTCACCCGGCAGGAGCAACTTCGACGACGGCGTACCGACGAAACCGTAATTCGAGGGGTATTTCCAGTGCTTGCCATCCCAGTACTTCGCCAGGAAAGCTTCCGCGTCGGGTTCGTTGCCGAATCGCTTGTACTTGTCCAGCAGTCGGCCGACCACGTGTGTTTCCGGCGGTAGGACTTTCGGGCCGAGGCGTTCGTCGTCGCGGAAGAACGGCCCTTCGCATTGGATCTGCGCCGTCGGCGGCGCGGCATGTCCGGCCGGTGCAGCGATCAGCCCGAAAACCGAGTGCCTACCACAGGGCAGGTACCCGGGAAATCCTTGCAGGACCACAGCACTCGACCAGGGGACGGCGTCACGCGTCCGTGCGCATCCGCCTGTAGGAGCGGTTGATGAGAACTGGATCAAATGCAGATCCGGCGTCTTGGGGTCACGTTGTTCGTGCCGAAACGGCTTTGGGATAAACCCGAACGTGTGCCCACTCGCCGAGGGCGCTGCCCGGCAACCGCGGCCGGCTCGCCACTCGCGGCGTATGGGGAGACCGGCTCCGCCACCTCGGCCGGGCCGGCCCACCGCCGAACTCCGTGGGTGGGGTCGAGGCCGGTTGCTGGATGTGATGGGCCGGTCGCCGCAGTCGCGGTCTGCGGCGATCGTGTCATCGCGTCTCTCCACTGTGGAGAGCGGTGTTCGGTGCGCCTGCGCTGCCCCAGCACTGGGGTCGCGGGACGCACGGCGTTGCTGTCCAAGATCCGGTGGCCGCCATGAGGGCCGGAGCGAGTCGAGCGAGAAGTGCCCCTGAACGTGGTACGTCGGGCCACCAGTGATTCCGCTATGGAGGGATCACGGATATCGCATATCGCCGCCTCGTCTCGACGAAATGTGTCACCCACAAGTTGCTTTGTCGGCGTGATCTATTGGGGTAGCCGGTGGCGGGAGTCCATCCGAAGCCGCGAGTGGTCACATGCGCGGTGACGGTGATGTGGGTGATGGCCGGCCGGTCGTCATCCATCTCTGCGGTGACGGTCACCGACGCCGATTGGACTAGTTCAGTGCGTTGCTGTTCAACTGCACAATCGCTCTGCGTCCTCGCCGCTGGAGAGGCCACGCCGAGAAGGCTCTTTGTCGCACCCGAACGGTGGATCCACCGCGAAGGCCCGATGCGGAGGACAGCGTCATATGCAAGCCTCGTGGTGAGGCCCTTGCCACGATCCCGGCGGATCGGCGAGCGGTGTCACATGTGGTCAATGGCAAGTGAAGGGTGGTCCTCGTGTGCGGCTCGCACAGGCGGGCCGACAAGGCGGCGAGTGGCCGCGGTTGGCGGTAGGACCCGCTGGTGATCGGATTCCGTGCCGACGGTGGCGACGGGCTTCCGGCGGTCATTCGACCACTATCCGTCCTGACGCGCCGGCGGATCTGCAACCCGAATTTCCCCGTAACCGGGTGCGGCTCGCCCCCGGATGCGAAAAGGGGCATAAATGACATCTTACGATGATACAGACCAGGTGATTTTTCCAGCCGGCGCCGCGACGCGGACCAGCGCCGCGGAGGCCGCGCAAGAGAAGTGGGACGCCGTCATCGTCGGTGGCGGCATGGCGGGTTCCATCGTCGCCGAGCGGCTGAGCCAAGCCGGCTACCGGGTGCTGATCCTCGAAGCCGGTCCCGGCAAGGACCTGGACCTCAACGAGTACGAGTCTTACCTGTCGCGGTTCTACGACGCGGTCGTCAAGGACAACCAGTCCCCGTACGAGTTCAACCCGAATGCCCGGATGCCCAGGAGCACCGACACCATGCCGGTGACACCGGACACGCCCCGAGACGACTTCTACCTCGTACAAGAGGACAAGTACTGCTCGGACACCACCTTCACCCGGGTCCTCGGCGGCACCTCCATGCACTGGGAGGGCAAAGCGCTGCGGATGCTCCCCGAGGACTTCGACCTGCGAACCAGGTACGGCCAGGGCCTGAACTGGCCGCTGGGCTACGACGACCTGGAGCCGTACTACCGGCAGGCCGAGGCCGAACTGGGCGTGGCCGCCGAAGTCGAGGACCAGGCGTACCTGGGGATGCACTTCCCCGAGGGGTACGTGTTCCCGATGCACCGCATGCCGCTGTCCTACCTGGACCAGACGGTCGCCCGAGGCGTGGACGGCATGCGGGTCACCCTGGCGGACGACGAGTACACGCTCCGGGTGCGGAGTTTCCCGCAGGCCCGCAACGGCGTCCCGAACGCCGCGTACGACGGCGGCAAGGGCTACGTCCCGGTCGGCGCGGTGAGCACGAGCCAGGCGGAAGAAGGCGAGCGCTGCCAGGGCAACACCAACTGCGTCCCGCTCTGCCCCGTGCAGGCCAAGTACCACGCGGGGAAGACCCTGGCCAAGGCGCTCAGCAAGGGGAACGTCAAGATCGTGACGCAAGCCGTCGCGTCCAAGGTCGAGATCGACGAGCAGACCCGGCGAGTCACCGGGATCACCTTCAAGAACTACGAGTCGACCTACTCCAACAGTTACGAGACCTACACCGTGGAGGGCCTCGTCTACATCCTCTGCGCGCACGCCATCGAGAACGCCCGGCTCATGCTGGCCTCCGGCATGCAGGACATGAGCCGCAGCAACCTGATCGGTTGCAACCTGATGGACCACGCCTACCTGCTGTCCTGGGGCTTGTTGCCCAAGCCGGCCGGCACCATGCGGGGCACGACCTGCACGGGCGGGATCACCGACCTGCGCGGCGGGCGGTTCCGCCAGACCCAGGCCGGGTTCGGCGTGGACATCCACAACGACGGCTGGGGGTGGGCGACCGGCTCGCCCTACACGGACCTGGTCGAACTCGTCGACAAGCAGAACCTGCGCGGGTCGGAGCTGCGCAGGACGCTCGGGGACCGGATCTCCCGACAGCTCCTGCTGGCCTTCATGATCGACCTGCTGCCCGACAAGAGCAACACCGTCACCGTGGACGAGCGGTACAAGGACGCCATCGGCAACCTGAAACCGGTCGTGTCGCTCAAGATTCCGCCCTACACCATGCGGGGTGCCGCGTTCGCCCGCAAGCTCGCGGCCGACATCTTCGAGAAGCTCGGTGCCGAGGACTGGACCCAGTACGACGAGAAGAGCTACAGCGCCGTCGAGCACGACGGCCAGTGGTACAACATCCTGGGCGGCAACCACTTGGCGGGCACCCACATCATGGGAACCGACCCGACGAACTCCGTGGTCGACCACACCCAGCACTCGTGGGACCACGACAACCTCTACCTCGTCGGGCCCGGCAGCCTGCCCTCCATCGGGACGTCCAACATCAGCCTGACCATGGCGGCGCTCGCCTTCCGCAGTTCGACCCACATCGTCAAGTACCTGCGTGCCGCGAAGGTGCCGGCCACCGTGCACGGCTAGACGGCCAACAGATCGGCGGGTCGAACGCGACGCCAGCCACCGCCACCCTCACCGCCACCGCCACCGATTGGGGCAACATGTCCGTTTCAGCACCAGTGGAGCAGGCCCAGGGCTCCATCATCCAGACCATCGAGGAGCTGCGCGAGTACCTCTACCGGGGGCTCCAGCTGGAGCACGCGACGCTCCCGCCCTACCTGACCGCTCTCTACTCGCTCAAGCCCGAGACGAACTCGGACGCTCGGCACGTCATCAGGGTCGTGGCCGTCGAGGAGATGCTGCACCTCACCCTGGTCGCGAACGTCTTGAACGCCGTGGGGGGAACGCCCGACCTCACCAGGCGCGGCTTCGTGCCGAACTACCCGACGCGCCTGCCGTGTGGTGTGGGTGACTTCGAGGTGCACCTCCGACCGTTCTCGCCTGAAGCTCTCGAAACGTTCCTCAAGATCGAGAAGCCCGCGGAGGTGGCCAGGGAGGAGGACAGGTTCGTACCGGTGGACTGGGTGGCCCTCGGGCTGACGTCCAACGGCTCGGCGCCGTCACCGGACGAACTGGCGGAGCTCGAAGAGTCCGGCTCCGTCCTCGGCCTCGTCCCGGGAGATCCCACCCGGCGCTTCTCCAGCATCGGTGAGTTCTACGAGGAGATCATCCGGGGGATCAACCACCTGGAGGACCAGGCCCGCGAGGCGGGAACGACGATCTTCACCGGCGATCCCGCTCGCCAGGTGACCCCCGAGTACTTCTACTCGGGTGGCGGCGACGTGATCAAGGTGACCGGGCGGGACACCGCGGTCGCGGCGCTCACGCTCGTCGCGGAGCAGGGCGAAGGGCTGTACGGCGGCATCTACGACAGCGGGGACGAACTCGCCCACTACTACAGGTTCCAGCAACTGGAGAAGGGGCGGTACTACCAGAAGGGCGACGAGCCCGGCTGTCCTTCCGGCCCGGATCTGCACGTCGACTGGAGTGCCGTCTACCCGGTGAAGCCGGACATCAAGCTCGCGGACCTCCAGGGCGACCCGGAGGTCCTGGCGGCGGCCGAGGAGTTCAACCAGTCCTACGCCACCTTCCTCACCCACGTCAACCTCGCCTACAACGGTCAGCCCGACCTGCTGCTCAAGGCGGTGTGGGAGATGTTCCGCGTTCGCGACAGCATGAACCGCCTCATCCGCAATCCGCTCGCCGGGCATCCGGGGAAGAACGCCGGTCCGACGTTCCAACTCTACCTGTCGAGGGAGGAAGCACCGTGACGCAAGGACCGACCGCGGATGAGGATCTACGCGAATTCGTGAAGTTCTCCGCCGCCGTGACCGGGTTCAGCGAGTTCGACCTGTGGGGGACCGGTCAGGCGAAGGTCTACTACGAAACGGTCTTGGACCAAGAAGGGCCGGATGCGATCCGGAACGTGATCTTGCCCGACTCCTCTGTCGACACCACCGACCCGGTGGTGCAGAGCATCATCAAGCTCTGGTACGTCGGCGTCTGGTACGGCCCGGAGCTGTCGGGACGTGCGGACGTGGCGGCCTGGACGGCGCCCGGCCGGAGCGGTGGGAAGCCCGCGGTCTCGGACGGCAGTCGGCCCGAGACAAGTCAGCTCCGGCAGGACGTGTCCGGGCAGCGCCAGGTTGAGGAAGATCGCGCGCACGCCGAAGACGGACGCAAAGCCTTGTTCGTCGTTTCACCCGCCGCCTACACCGAAGGGCTGCTGTGGCGGGCGATCGGTGCCCACCCGTCCGGCGCGAAGGCGCCGGGGTACGGGTCGTGGGTCAATCCCCCCACGTTCGAGGACTACCAGAAGGAGGAAGTGCGATGACCGGCACTGTCCCGGGTCTGAGTCGCGATGGTGTATCACTCGGCGTGACGCCGACCCTGTGGTGGAACGACGACTTCCCGCTGATCGACATCGGGATCCCGTTCGAGCAATGCGTGAGCGAGATGGCGCTCGCGGGCTTCGAGGGCTGCAGCATCGGCCACAAGTACCCGGCCGACCCCGATGTCCTCAAGGCGGCACTGGACCTGCGCGGCCTGAGGGTGTCCGAGCCATGGGTGAGCACTTACTTCACCATCGGCGACAAGGACCGGACCGTCGAGAACTTCAAGAGACAGTTGGAGTTCCTCAAGAAAGTGGGCGGCCAGGACATCGTGGTCGCGGAGTTCGGGCAGTCGTCGCACCTGCAGCCCATACCTGTCTTCGAGCACCGCCCCCGCTTCACCGAGGACGATTGGCATCTCCTCACCAGTGGGCTCGACTACATCGGGAAGCTGGCCGCGGATGGCGGGATGCGGCTGTGCTACCACCACCACATGGGCACCGGTGTGCAGACGGCCGAGGACATCGACAGGTTGATGGCGGGCACCAACCCGGACTACGTGCACCTGCTGTTCGACACCGGACATCTCCAGTTCGCGGGCGACGACCCGCTTGAGACCGCGGAGAGGCACAAGCAGCGGATCAAGCACGTCCACCTCAAGAACGTCCGCCAGTCGGTGGCCGAGAAGGTGCGGAGCGACCATCTCTCCTTCCAGGAGGGAATCCTGCAGGGCGTCTTCACCGTGCCCGGGGACCCGGAAGGCGCTATCGACTTCGTGCCCATCCTCTCGACGCTGGGGGAAGCCGGCTACGGGGGATGGCTGGTCGTCGAGGCCGAGCAGAACCCGGCGACGGCATGCCCGCTGGAGTACGCCAAGATGGCCCGCGCTTACCTCGCGGAAGTCCTGGGGTGGTAGCGATGAGCACACGCGACATCTATCTCAGCTTCTTCATGTTCACCGTCAACCTGCACCCGGATGATCCCCGGTACACCGAGGTCGTCGTCGGACACATGAAAGAGCTGCGGAGCATCGGGTACACGGGCTTCGACCTGCCCGTCTTCCCGAACGACGCGGGCGACCCCCAAGCGGACGTGCCGCGTTACGAGAAGCTCAGGGAGGCTCTCGACGCAGCCGGGTTGGAGGACGTGGGCCTGACCACGAACGTGGCCACGACGCCGGCCTACGATCCCACATCGCTGAACCC
This sequence comes from Saccharothrix sp. NPDC042600, assembly GCF_040647305.1. Lineage (NCBI taxonomy): Bacteria > Bacillati > Actinomycetota > Actinomycetes > Pseudonocardiales > Pseudonocardiaceae > Saccharothrix > Saccharothrix sp. NPDC042600. Next base: position 147,843 of record NZ_JBEZBW010000004.1, read on the forward strand.
CGAGGTACGCGAGGCGGCCCTGGCCTACCTCAAGTCCCGGGTGGACATCACAGCGGCCCTGCGCGGCACCATCCTGGCGGGCCCCATCCTGTTCCCCTACAACGTGTTTCCCACCCTCAACGGCGAACCGCTGTGGAGTGACGCGCTGCAGGACTGGTTGCGGCCCCGGTACGACATCGCGCAGCCGATCCTTGAGCGGCTTGGCGAACACGCGGCGGAGAAGGGCGTCCAAGTCGCCATCGAACCCGTCGACCACTGGGAGACACCCGCTCCTAACATGGTGCGCGACGTGCTCGACTTCCTTGCCGGCGTGCGCGGTTCCAACGTCGGCGTGTGCGTGGACAGCTCCCACGTCGTCCTCGGCAGCAGCGGCCCGGATGCGTACCGCAGCGACATCCAGGATGCCGCCGACCAGCAGCGCCTGCACTACGTGCAGGTGTCGCCGCCGGATCGCGGCGAAGTTGCGGACAGCTGGATCCCCTGGCGCACGTTCCTCGAACCGATCATGCCCGTGTACGACGGACCGCTGCTCATCGAAGTCTTCAACGCCATCCCGGCGTTCCTCAATTCCTTGCGGCTGACAAGGCGGAAGTTCTGGATCCCCGGGGAGGACAAGCCAGTTCTGGGCGTGCCGAGCGCCTACGAGGTTGCCGAGCAAGGGATCAGGAAACTGCTTTCGGAGCTGGCCACGGTGAACGCGGCATGATCCGAGCTGCCCAGTGGTCAAGGCGCTGTGAACTTCAGGTTGAGGGTCCACAAGGGAGCTGCCGATGCCGTGGTCACGTCGGCTCCGGTCGGCTGACGTCTGCGGCGTAGGCGGCCCAGTCCTCGCCTGATGTGCGCTGCCACTGGACAGCCACTTCGATGTGGACCCGAGCATCGACGTCATCGACAGTGAGTTGGGGCGAGGAGTTCCTCGCCGCCGAGGAGATCGTCGCCGGGTCGCCGGCACCCACCAGCTGAGGAGGTCGCATGGCCGCGCACGCCGTGGTTGACAGTGGAACCGCACGTCAGTACACCTTCGTGATGGACGCCGGTGATTCGGCGTTGGACGAGTTGCTCGCCTTCGCCCGCGAACACCGCTTGCAGACCGCGTCGTTCACCGCCATCGGCGCGTTCAGCGACTGCACCCTGGCGTTCTACGACGTCGAAGCCGAGCAGTACGTGGACAACCCGGTCAGCCAGCAATCCGAGGTGGCCTCGCTGATCGGCAACGTGGTCCGCACCGAGGAAGGTGACTGGCAGGTGCACGCGCACGCCGTGGTCGCATTGCGGGACGGCACCACCAGGGGAGGCCACCTGCGTCGAGCGGTCGTGCGCCCGAAGCTGGAGGCCGTCGTCATCGAGACGACACACGAGGTCGACCCGGCGTTTCAACCCTGACAGCGGCTTCGCCCTCACCGACCTCGGCAGCGGTGACGCCATCGTCCACCCGGATCCGCTGCGACACGGCTCGGCGCCGGGAACGGGCGGGAGTCGTCCCGGCGACCGCCGCACCGACGCGTCCCCGGACAGGAAGGAGCCGACGACGCCGGCGACACCGTCCAAGGGGTCGCGCGCCTCCGCGAAGCACTCGCGTCCACCGGGGGATGAACGCCCCGCAGGTGGAGCGGATCACCCGACTTCTCTCCACCTTCGAGACCGAGCGGCCCTGACCGCGGCGGCAGCGGCGCCGAGCCTTTCACCAGCGCGGTGGCCACCTCCGCCAGGGTCACCCCGCCGGGCTCCGGTTGCCCCCTCGACCCGCACGGCCGGGCCCCTTGCGACGGCCGGTTACCGGCAGGGGGATGGCCGTCACCTGCGCGAGTGAGTGGGGTGCCCTGCGGTGGCGAACCGACGTCCGGCGCGCTTCGACGCGCGGGAACGGGCGACCCTGACAGGGAAAACGCCTTGAAGGGAGTTCCCGATGCGCAAGCTCGCCCGCAGAACCGCGATCGGCGCGGTGGCCGTCCTGCTCTCCGTCCTGACCGTGCCCGCCCACGCCACTACCGGGGTACAGGCCGGCCAGTTCTACAACACCGGCCGGTCGAAGTGCACCACGCCGGAGAAGGCGGCGGCCGGCAACTACGCGCCGAACATGAAGCCCTGCCTGACCGGTTCCGCCGCGGCGCACCAGATCCACCTCGTCTTCAAGCCCGAGAACACTTACTACGTCATCAAGAGTCAGGCCTATGGCGTCTGCATCGGCGCCCACAACTTCTACGGCGACCTCTACACGATCATCTACATCGACTGCGAGGACAAGAACGCCCGCTTCCACCCCGTCGCGGCCTTCGGAGGCCTCCGGTACGTGCTCGCCGACGGTGGCGCGAAGGGCGAGTACCTCTTCGGCACCGACTACGCGGTGCACTCCAGCAAGAACTCCGAGGGCAACGACCGGATCTGGCGGCTCCGGCCCCCTGGCTGACCGACGGACAGCGGCACGGCGGTCCTCGACGTCCGCACGGTCCGCAGGAACACGGCCGGCAGCGGGAGGCAGTGCGGGGCCCTGACCGTCAGGCGGCGACCGCGTGCCGCCGTTGCGGTGCGCGGTAGGCGTAGCAGGGGTCCCGCCGAACAAACCGAACGAGATCAGCGGCGCGCACGCGTACCGTGGAGGTCAGAGATGGTCAGGCGACGTCAGCCGTCCGGGAAGGCCGAGGCGGCCGTCGGAGCGGGAGAGCCGACCCGGGGTGCGGCCGAGGTCGCCCCGCAGCACGGCGGGCTCCCGGACCGGACGCTCAAGGTCATGCAGTTCAACATCTGGCTCGGTGGCAGCCAGGTCCCGGGCGGCCGGGCGGGCATCGCCGACACCGTCGCCGCCGTCGAGCCGGACCTGGTCATGCTCAGCGAGTCGAACCGGGAACGGGTGGCTGATCTCCGGGCCGATCTCGCCGCGCGCGGGTTGACCTATTTCGGCGACGAGAACTCGACCGATCCGGCGGTGATCTCACGCTGCCCGATCGTCGAGCACACGTCGTTCCCGTCCTGGACGAAGGCGGTCGTCTCGGTCGGCGGCGTCGAGATCGCGGCCTACTCGGGGCACTTGGAGTACCGCTACTACGTTACCTACCTGCCGCGCGGCTACGGTGGCGGCACACCGGAACCACTCGAAACCTCCGAGTACGGCTGGGACGAGATCCCGACCGGTCCCATCACCGACGCCGCCTTGATCATGTGGCTCAACGCCGCCTCGGGACGCACGGAGGTGACCAGGGCCGTGCTCGCGGACGCCGAGGAAGAGCGGGCCAAGGGACGGCTGACGCTGCTGGCCGGTGACTTCAACGAGCCCTCCCACCAGGACTGGGACCACCGGACCCGACACCTCTTCGACCACAACGGCACCATCGTCGCCTGGTCGACCACCGAAGCGATCGAGGACGCCGGTTTCCGCGACAGCTACCGCGAGATCAACCCGGACCCGGTCCTCACGCCGGGCTTCACCTGGCCGAGCGACAATCCGGGCGCCGACGTCGGCAAGCTCACCTGGGCACCGAAGGCCGACGAACGGGACCGGATCGACTTCGTCTTCTACTACCCCGACGAACGGCTCCGACTTCTCGACAGCGTCCTGGTCGGACCGTCCCGCAGCATCGTCCGCGGCAAGCGCGTCGAGGAGTCGGGCAAGGACAGGTTCCGGCGCCCCACCTGGACTTGGCCGACCGACCACAAAGTCGTCCTCAGCACCTTCCAGGTTGTGACGGCGTGGGCGACCGCCACCGACAGCGCCCGGCCAGGCACCTCGGCGCGGGGATGAACCCGAGATCGCCGCGTACGAACCGGTGGCGACCCGCGTGCGGGTCCGGCGAGCGAGGCCGCCGCGACCCGGATAGGCCCCGAGTCCGCCGCGACGATCTACTGGGTCGACCAGGCGAGCCCGCCGCTCCCCAGTGGGCTCCACTTCCACAGGACCGTGTTCCAGAAGTACAGGTTGTTGGACTTGGCCTTCAGCTTCCCGGTGATCACGAGTTTGCTCCCGACGGGTACGGGGATGGTCAGTCGGCGCAGTTCGACGGAGTAGTCCTGGCGCGGCACCTCGTCCTTGGTCACCGGGATCTCCGTTTCGTAGAGCGCCTTCCCGGTCTTGCCGATGAGTTCCACGGTGAAGACGGGGTAGGCGTCGACCACCTCCCACTCGTTCTCGACGTGCGTCCCGACGACCAGCTCCGCGATGCCGTCGGTGTGTGCCACGACCTTGATCGGCGTCATCTTGAACCGCTGGTCACCGTCCCGCTTCCATTCGACGACACCGGATCGGGACGTGTCGAAGTCGGAGAACAGGCTCGCCCCGCGGTCGACCTTGCACGTCGGCGGACTCAGGTCGGGGTGGCCGACGAAGACCGCGGTGCTGCGGAGCAGCTCGACTTCCGTGTCCTTCTTGTCCTTCTCGCCCACCCGGGCGATCATCCGGAACGACGTGTCGTGGTACAGCCTGACGCTCGTGTGCACTGTCTCGGAGACGTTCCTGGTGGAATTCGGGTCGCCCTCGCGGCCCCATTCGAGACGGGCCGAGAAGGTGTGTCTGTCGGGTACCTTCCTGGTCCACGTCAGCTCGGCCTCCTGGCCGGCCTTGATCCACGGTGTCCTCGCCTGGAGGTCGGTCAGCTCGACGCCCGGCTGGACCTTCTCCACCACGAGATCCGCCAGGGCGTCCTTGCCCGAGGTCACCTTGACGACCGCCTTGCCCGGCTTGGCCACCGCGGTGTTGGTCAGTCGCACCGTGAAGTGCTCACCCGGCTTGAACTCGTCGCTCTTGGGGGCCTTCGCCACCGTCACCTTGCCGTTGACCACCGACTTCTTGCGCCAGCCCCCCGACTCGGCGGTGATGCCGACGTGCTGGCCCCGAAGTTCGCGGAACAGAGCGGTTTCACCGTCCCCGCACGGCACCGCGATCGTCACTTCGGCGCATTTGACGGTTTGCCCGGTGTCGTTCCCGACGGTGACCCGAAGTTCGGCGGAGGCACCCTTGGTGGTGGTGCTCGCCTCCACTCGCGGGGGTTTGAGCGTGCAGGTCAGGTCCTTCGGCGCGGACTGCTCGTGGCCGGTCATGACTCTCGCTCCGAGTCGCCGGAGACATCACACTCGGGTGCGTCCACCTCGTACCCCAGCGGGAACCAGACGGCCTCGTAGGTGTTCTGCCTGTCCGTGGTCGGGATCGTGAAGAGGACGCAGGCTCCGCACTGCACCGGGATGAGCACGTTGTCCACCCGGCCGTTGCCGGGGTTCAGCGAGAACGAGTACGACTTGTCGTCGTGGGGAGGGTGTACGGAGGTCGTCATCGAGGTCGCCTGGCCGCCGGCCTTGGCTCTCGCCGTGGCGAGGATGAACCCGTCGCTCGGCATGGTGCACTCCCATTCCGGGTGAGCGCCGTTGTAGATCTTCGCCGGTCTGCCCACCATGGAGACCGTGCCGCGAACGGTCAGCGTGCCCGCGTGCACATCCCCCCGGTGCACCATGACCAGGGCCACGCCGCTCTCGTCGGCCGCCGTCAACTGGAACACCGTGTTCGCGGTGAGCTTCGGCACCCGGTAGCGGTAGGCGTCGCCGTTCTTGGTGATCGCCTTCTCGTCCAACCGGACCGGATCGCTCGCGTTGATCTTCAGGTGGTAGCCCTTGGGCGGGAAGGAGTCGGCCCCTTCCCACACCAGGTCGACGTCCTCCTCGTAGTCGACGGCGGACGAAGACCCGCGGAAGTTCCTGATGTGCTTGTTGGCCTGGAGCCGGTGCGTCGCCGCGCTGCGAGTGGGATCGCTGTCGCCGTCGAACGTGCCCTCGACGAGCGTGCCGAGCGCGACCGGATCGGAGCCGAGGCCCCGCAGGGGGCCGAGGACGACGGACACCCGGTCGCCCGGGGGGATGGTCGACGCGTCCGTCCCGGGCAGCGCGACGGTGTCGCCCGAGTCCTGGGTGACGGTCCAGCCGTCCGAGTCCCCGTTCGTTCGCGGCGCCGCGGCGATCTCGGTGGTCGGGCAGGACAGGACGAGTTTCGTGCACGTGAAGGGGCGGTCGCCCCGGTTGGTCACGGTGATCCGCAGGGCGGGGGCGGTCGCCGGGTCGTAGATGGTCTCGGTCAGGGTGAACAGTGGGGCGGACGGTGGGCTCATCGCTGGTCCTCCTGCGCGGTGATGGTGAGGAATCCGGAGCGGACTTCCGGCCTGCGGTGCGGGAGCCGGGCGGCGGCGTCGGCGGGTTCGACCGGGGTGGTGTGCCACTCCCGGCCGGTCCGCTCCCACCAGGTCCCCTTGTGCTCGCGGGCGTCGAATTCGGTCGGCAAGGGCACGACGAGGTTGTCGGTGCCCTTCAGGCCGTGGCGGGTCGGCGCGAGCAGCGTGTCGACGGGCACCGCCGTGTGCAGCCGGGACAGCACAGCGTCGACGGTGCCGGTGGGCAGCCGCAGGCTCGTGGCGGGAACGATGTCCATGGCGGCGGTCACCTCGGACCACGGGTCCATCAGCAAGGTGACGTACCGCGAGGCCGACGGGTCGTCGGTGTGGACGGGACGTGCGGGCAGCGAGAGGACGTGGCCGTCGTCGAAGTGCGTGACGTAGGCGTGTCCGGTGCCGTTGGGCTTGTGCACCAGGTGGAACACGTCGTAGCCGGTCTTGGCGGGCTGTGCCGCGTCGGTGTGCGCGTAGTAGCCGATGAGCCCGTCCCGCAGGTCTTCGCCCTTGCCCAGCTGCACCGGCCAGCGCATGGTCCACAGTGGATGCTTGGTGTCGGGTGGTGGGCTGTGCAGGTACGTCCAGTCCCCGTCGTCCTGGTGCGCGGCGGGCAGGGGTGCGGTGTCGAGGTCGAGGCTGAGGCGGAGCCGGACCAGCGCCAGCGGTCGTCCGACGAGCTGGGTGAGCCGGGTCCCGCGGTCGTCACCGACCGGTGTGATGAACATGAGCCCGGTCTCGACGGCGTTGAGCAGTTCGTGCAGGCGTCGGGGTTTGTCCGGGTCGTTCGGGCCTCTGGTGGCCGCTCCGCGGGCGATCGCGTCGGCGTTCCGGTCCACCAGTGCCCGCAGGAGGTCGGGCAGGTGGGCGGAGGTGTCGGCGAAGACGTCCGCGGGTTCGACGTGCCGTGAACCGTGCAGTGGCCGCCAGCCGACCGCGCGTCGTGGCGGGGTCCGCCCGGACGGGCCGATCACGCCGAGTTCGCCCAGGCCGCGGCCTTCCGCGTCGAAGACGACCAGCGTGCGGTGTTCGGAATCCGGGCTGGTCGGGGATCCTCGCCCGGTGCGGCGCAGCATCAGCCAGCCGCAGACGGCGGTGTCGGTGACCATGTCCGGGTCGGTGTGCGGGTCGAGCGGACGGATCGCGCCGGTCCGGGCGGACAACAGGTCGAGGCGCAGGCGGGCCGGCTGGTGCAGCCGCGGTGCCAGGTGTATGTAGCGGTGGGTGTTCTGGGGCAGGTGGCACTTGTTGTCCTTCGGCGCCTTCTCGTCGTTCCCGCAGTCGACGCTGGCCGCGCGCCGCGGCGGGAACTTCTCCGGTTCGCTCGTGCGCACCACGGTCACGGTCTGGCCGAAGCGGTCCACCACGACGACGCGGGAGAAGGCGAACTGGACCGTGCGCACGGCGTTCCACCCCTGCGGCGAGTGCGGATCGGGAACGGTCGACGGCGGCGTCGGCATCGCGGGCCGCCCTGCCGCGCTCTTCGGCGACGGGTCGTCGAACGCGGGGCGTCGACGCGCCGGCCAGGCGTTCACCCCGTCGAGTGGTTGGGAGAGCAGGTCCCACTGCCGGACCTGCTGGGCGAACAGGCGGAAAGCCGCGAACCCCGCGGCGGAGTAGGTGTCGCGGTGCGCGTCGGCGCGGCGGGACATGGTGAACACGGGCACGGGCGCCAGCCCCGCGCGGCCCGCGGCGCTGCGCGACCCGGCCACGTCGCCCTTGCCGGCGGTGGTGAAGCGGAACCGGCCGTCGCGGAACGTCCAGTGCTCGCCCTTCGTCCCGTCGGCGGCCATGCCGAACGGCAGGGGGTGGACGCCGACGTCCCACATCAGGTAGAGCGGGGACCAGGGCTGCTCCCAGACCGCCAGGACGGCGGGCAACCGTCCGTCGCCGTCCGGCGTGAGCACGTCGCGCAGGGCGGCCTTCGACCCGCCGTTGACGTGGTGAGCGGCGGCGGCCTCCAACACGGAGAACTCGCCGAGCAGTCCCGTGATCACCGGCCACGGGACCTTCATGGCTTCGAGCTGCCGCTGGAGATCGTCGAAGTGCTGGGGCCGGAGGGGTGTCGACGGCGCCGCGAACGTCTTGCCGCCGATCCTGGCCGAGCCGATGACCTGCTTGGGCGTGCGGCACGGCAGGGTGTGGCCGGCGTCGGGAACGGCTGTGGTCGGATCGGCTCCCGCGCCGCACAGCACGGACACCGGGTCCTGCGCCTCGTGGAAAGGTCGTTCCGGCACCGCCTTCAAGGTGAAGGGGCGATCACTGGAGTCCCGCAGCGGGAATCGCTGGATCAGGTTCCGGCGGACCCTCAGGTGCTCGTGGGTGTCCGCCGCGGCCGACGCGACCCGCGCGGCGAGGCTGTCGGGTGTTCGCGGGTCGAGCTGCTTGTTCGCCTTCTCGGCGAAGCCGTCGGGAGCCTGGTCCACGTCTCGTGCCCACCACAGGTCGTACAGGCGCCGGCGCAACCCGGCTTCGCGGGAGCGGGCCCGGTCCAACCGGCGCTGGGTGGTGTTGAGCTCGCGCAGGGCGCTGAGCTGGCGGTCGTCGGGCCGCGGTCGTGCGGTGTCGGCGTCGGGCTCCTCCGCGACCAGTTGCCACGCGGTTCCTCCCGGGCTCGGGCGGAACCAGGTGGCGTGCACCGCGTCGTCCAACAGCGTGCTCGCGGCGGCACGGCCGGGAGCGGTGTCGAGCACGTCGAGGAAACCGGTGTGGAAGGCGTTGAGCAGCGAGGTGAAGCCCCACGACGACGCCGTCCCCTTGACCGCGTCGAGCAGCGGGGTGAGGGCGTCGGCGGAGCTGCTGCCGACGGCGATGTTGACGGTGTTGGTCGGGCTGCGGGGTTCCCGCGGAGACAGGGGGGCTTGGTCGGTTCGCCATTCGAGGGACAGCACGTGGCCGACGTAGAGGGAACGCTTGGCGGTGGGCGCGCCCGTCGTCGTCCAGCCGAGCGCGTCCAGCCCCTCGGCGACCAGGTCGCTGGTGCGGGTGGTGGCGGGAGGGGCGTCGGTGAAGAAGGCCACCAGGTCGTTGATCTGCTCGGTGGAGAGGGGGTCGTGTTCGGGCCTGGCGTGCCAGCCGATGACGAGGTAGCTCAGCCACCCCCGCGCCACCCCGGCCAGCGGGTCGTGCGTGGACAGCACGTCCGCGTTGTACGGTTGGTAGGCCGCGAAGGCGGGCAGACCGGGGCCGATCGCGGTCAGCGTGAAACCGGGATCGGTGGTGGCGCCCGGCCACGGGGACTTGTGCAGGTCGTGCCGTCTGCCGATGGTGGCGGGTTCGCCCTTGTGCAAGTACGCCGAGGTCCCCGGTTTCGCCCGGGTGCCCAGGTGGTCGCTTTCCACGACCCAACCGGCGTCGCAGGTGGCGGCTGCGTCGAGGGCGCCGGCGCGGCGGTAGCGCACGACCACCCAGCGGTTGGGGATCGGGGGGTGCACGAGGAGGTCGGGGCGGGTGGTGAGGTTCGCGCGGCCCCGGGTCAACGCGTCGGGTAGCTGCCAGTGCAGGTAGACGCCTGCTCCGATCTTCTCGGCGGGGTCGCAGCCGAACGGATCGGGCTCCGGGTGCGTCCTCGCGTCGCCGAAGTGCAACGTCCAGCGGCACAGCGTGCCGGTGTTGCGCGCGTTCGCCACGAAAGCCTCGACGCGGATCGGCACGATCACCGCGTCGCCCTGATCTGTCATCGCCTGCTCCTCACGCCGACTCGACGACGAGCTGCTGCGGGCTGTTGAGCAGCTGCAATCCCAGGATCGCGGGCGTGATCTCGATCTTCAGCTTGCTCTTGAGGGCCGCCACCAGCGTCGACGACGTGGCACCGTCGATGTCGAACACCTGCCCGCGCGCGACGCTGGTGTCGCGCAGGTACCCGCTGAGCGGGGACAGCTTGTCGCCGTTGGACTCGCCGATCTTCGTGCCGGACGCGTGCCGCAGGGTCAGCTCGCCGGGTTTGGGCTCCGTCCCGGAGGTGTCGAGGGAGTCGATGCCGAACCGCAGCGCGTTGGGCGGTTCCCGGATCCACACCACCGATGGGCGCTCGTCCCACAGCACCAGGAGGATGTCCGGTGCCGGCCACCACAGCGAACGCGCCACCTGCGAGCCGTCCGCGTGGGCCTCGACGACGAGTTCCGGCCAGTCCACGACCAGGCGTGACCGGATGACCATGCCGCAGGCCGGGGTGTCCACGACGCTGGTGGACAGCACTTGTCGGATCATCCGCTGGTCGAGCGTCGTTGTGCTGCCGGGGCTGGCGGCGCCCGCCATCAGCGCGGCCAGCCACGTCCGATCGACGGAGAAGAAGCGGATCGACTCCTCCGGGAGCATCGCCGGGTCCGGCACCAGGTAGTGGAACGGGGCGCGGCGCAGGAGGGCGACCGCGTCCAGGCCCGCTCGGCGCAGTCGGGTGGTGTGGGCCGCCGCGACGACGTCCACCGCACTCAGGCACCGGTCCGATGCCGCCTCGGCGAGCAGGCTGCTCGTCGTTCCCGCGGCGGAGGTCTCGTCGGCCGCTGCCGAGTCCTGCCGCGGTGGCAGGGTGTTCCGCAGGTCTTTGAGCTTCTCCGCGACGGACTTGGCGAAGTCCGGTACCTGCACGAGGGCCTGCACCGAGGCCGCGGCGGACCCGGAGGAACCGGCGGACGGGTCGACGACGCCCAGCGCGTGGTGCAGGGCGCGCAGCCCGTCGTCGCTGAGCGCGGCCAACTGTGCGCGGAGCCCGGAGTCGCCCAGGGTCAACAACCGCCCCAGGGCGTGGGCGGCGGGGTAGCCGAGGTCGAAGACGCCCCACCGCGACAGGTGGACGTGGGAGTCGGCCTCGGACGACACCGTGGCGCCCTCGTCCGGTTCCGGGGGTTTGACCGCGGTGAACGGCCCTCGGTACCACGCGATGGTCCTGCTGCCGTCGGGTAGCCGGTGGCTGACCGGCACGTGGCCCCGGCGCAGGCGGTTCGCGGTTTCCTCGCGGGCGGTGGGGTCGCGGCCGTCGTCGGGTGGGCTCTTCGCGGGCAGCCGGAGGGTCCAGTCGTCGCCCGAGTCGGCCAGGAGCTCGCGAATGGCGGTCCCGAAGTCCCCGGCGCCTTGGTCCCGGCAGTGGAAGGTCCAGCTGTGCAGCGCCAGGAAGCGCACCGACTCGGCATTCGGGTGGGCGACCGCACCGCCGAGGAACGCGTGCTCGCCGTGCCCGTCCAGCGAGACCAGGACGGCCGTGTAGCGCCGGGGCGTCACCAGGGGGAGCCGGTTGGCCAACAGCACGCTGTAGTGGCCGGGCCGCCACTCGTCGGCGGCCCGGCGGGATCGGCGGACCGCCACGTCGCGGACATGGGCGAGGTGCTTCAACTCCCGCCGCTTGGGCAGGACGGCCTTGACGGTGTCCATCGGCAGGTCCACCACGCGGCACTGGAGTGCCTTCTCGACATCGGTCAACCGGCCGAGCGCGGGCGGCAGCAGCGTGGCCCCCGCCTTCTTCGGGTCGACCAGGTCGCCCAGTGCTCCCGTTGTCGTCGTGTCGTCCCCGTGTCGGAGGACTTCCGTGTCGGCCAGGACGAGCAGGGTCATCCACGGCGTGCCCTTGTCCGCGTCCGCGTTGCTCAGCGTGCGCTCGAAGGGCAGCGTCGACCCGTTCAACGTCACGTGCGCCAGGGTGGTGCGGTAGTTGCCCGTGGTGTTCGCCGGCGGGAACACGGCGAACACCGCGTCCGGGCCGAGCGAGAACCGCGGGGTGACCACGGTGACCTTGCGGGTCGCTCCCAGCTGCCGGTCGAGGCCGGCGAGCTTGCCGGTGGCCTCGGCCTTGAGGTGGTGGCTGACCTCGACCGTGTAGTCCCCGCCGGGCAGTTCGGGGCGGTGGCGGGAGTGCAGGGTGATGTCCAGCGGTTCGTGGCCGGCGTCCTGTCGAGCGGTCACCGGGGGCCTCCCGTCACGATCAGGGGATCTTCGGTCAGGTAGGTCCACACGCGGTTGGCGTAGTCGGTCGGCGCCGCGGGCGGTGTCGTGCTCGGGGCGACGCCGTGGTCCAGCAGCGCCCGGTGCAGGGCGGCACGGTCGTTCGCGGTGGAGCCCAGCGTGGTGGCGATGGTGTCCCGGGTGGCGGGGGTGACGGGGCGTCGGGGCACCGGGCCGTCCGCGGTCGTGCCGATCGGCAGCTTGCGCGCTGTGGTGAGGTTCTTGACCTGGAGGTTCTCCTCGGGGATCGTCGGCAGCGTCTCCTCGTGGACGGGCGCTGGAACGGTGACGCGCAACCCCAGCACCTGGTCGAGCAGCAGCGGGGCGGTCGTCTTCGGCCGCTCGGTGGGCTCGTCCAGGCTCGGGCCCCACACGCTCGCCGCGACGTTCCCGGTGACCGGCTCGACCCGCCACGTCAGCACCGGACCGGCGGAGCGGGTGTCCGCCCTGCGGATGGTCACGCTGTGGGTCGCGGTGATGGGCGCGCTGCGCATCGGGCGCGCCGCGAACGGGCACCGTCCCGACGGCAGGGCGACCGAGTCCGGTCCCGGTTTGCCGGGGGTGGTGAGCTTCGCTTCGCTGATCGGGGTCGGGGCCTGCGAGACGAACGCGAAGCCCGAGACGGACACCAGCCAGGGCGCGTCCGCCGGGGTGTCCGGTGCCCGCGGTCCGACGCCGTCGGCGGGCAGGAGTTCCACTCCCGCCTTGTTCAGCACGCGGGCGTGGAACTCGTCCCACTCCAGCCACTTGGGGGCGCCGGGCCGGGGCTCGCCGAACCGGGCGGTGACGGAGCCGCCCACGGGCAGGTGGAAGGTCGCCGTGCCGCCGGTGGGCGGCCCCCACAGCCGGACGTCGACACCGACCTCCACCCTCGGGTGGAACGGGACGTTGAGCTCGGCGCCGGCCCGCACACCCACCAGGACGTCGTAGGAGAAGGGCTCCCACTGGATCAGCGCGTTGAGCTCGGCGTGCAGCCAGGCGTGCGCGGCCTTGGCGTGGAAGTCGACGTCGAGCTTCCCGCCGAGCATGAACGCCGCCGGGGTGAGCGCGGCGTACCACTGGCCGGTGATGGTCAACGAGCCGGACAGCCTCCAGTCCAGGCCGACCCTGGGGACCACCGGGAAGTGCCTCGGTGGCGTGTAGTCCGGGTGGTAGCCGCCGACGGTGAGCACGAAGTCGCCCCGGTGCGGCGACGGCGGAGCCCACGCGCACAGGGCGAACCCGCCCGTGAGGCGGCAGTCGGGGTGCAGCAGGAAGGAGTCGCGGGTGATCAGGCCGCGCACGGCGATCTCACCGGTGGCCGCCTGGTAGCTCGCCCGCAGTTGCAGCACCACCCGTGCGTACGGCTTGACCTGGCGGACCTTCGGGAACGTGGCGGTGGCCAACCCCAGCAGGTGCAGCGTGAAGTCGACCCCCACCTGGAGCAGCAGCAGCGCCTTGAGGTCGATGAACTCGAACAGGGACAGGTGCGCGCCGGCGGCCAGCCACATCCGCCCCGGCTCCGGGGTGATGTGGGCGACGACGGCCTCGATGACCCGGTGCGGCTCCTGCTCCACCGGGAAGCGGTCGGGGTCGGTCAGCCCGGCGACCAGCGGGAAGTCGGCGATCGACTCGACCGGGGGCACGACGACCGCGCTGTTGTAGCCCACCCCGGCGGTCAGGCCCTCCAGCATGACGGGCGGCTCGCCGATCTTCAGCCCGGACAGCTCGCCGAACAGGAAGAACGACAGCGTGCCGTCGTCCTTGACCGCGTACGAGCCGATGAGCGCCATCCCGATCTTCGGCGTGGTGAGGGTCAACAGCCCGACCAGCATCAGGTCGTAGTGCTCCGGTGGCGTGCGCTGGGACAGCGCGCCGGTGATGCGCAGGGGCGGGTTGGCGTAGCCGACGGCGAGCCCGTCCAACGCGTACTCGACCCGGCTCGGATCGCCCGGCGGGAAGCCGATGCCCAGGCCCAGCGCGGAGATCGTGATGCCGGCGAGGCTCAGGCCGCCGTCGACCATCAACCAGAGCTTGCCGTCCTTGATCCGTACACCGAGCCGGTGCACCGACAGGGGGCCCAGCCGCTTGTCGACGGTGTGCCAGGCCGTCACCGCCTTCGACCGCGTGCTCACGAGTTCGGCCCCGTGCGGCTGCGTGGTCGTGGAGCAGTACCAGGCGGACTCACGGCCGATCGCGACCCGGACGCAGTAGCGGGCAGTGGCGTCCGACGGCACCGTCGGCGGGTCGGAGATCCCGGGCACGGCCTTCAGCAGCGCGTTCGCCGCGTCCGCGGCACCGTCGAACCGGGCACCGGCCTTGGTGAACCGGACGTCGCTGATCCGCACGTCCACCTCGGGAGGGATGTAGGGGCCGACGGCGGGCAGGCGCGACAGGCCCGCCGAGACCGGGGCGTCGACCAGCAGGCACCACTTCTTCGACGTGGACAGCGCGACACCGCAGATCCGGCCGTGACCGGTGGTGGCGCTCCACGCCACGCCCTTGTCCTTGTCCACCACGAGCGCGGCGGACGTCACGCGGACGTCGAGGAGGCGCGGCAACCCGGGGTCGGTGACGCCGAGCGCCGCGACCAGGTCACGAAGGCCGGCCGACCGGTCGCCCGACGCGGTCCACGACAGGCCCAGCTTCCCGCCCGTGACGGCGCCCTCGAAGAAGAAGTCGCCGAGGGCGAGCCGCGCGGCGCACTTCTCCTTCGTGACCTCGACGGCCACGCGGAGGGGAGTGTCCGTGACCGCCACGGACGCCGCGCACGTCAGGACGTAGGCGCTCTTGTCACCCGTGGTGAAGTCGAGGGCGAACGCGTCCACGGTCATGCTCGGCAGGTCGCCGGGTGGCTGGGCACCGAAGACGCTCGCCAACTCCTTGACGAGGCTGTCCACCGACAGGCTGATCCCGGTGGGGGTGGTGAATCCGAACCGCCACCGCTTGGCCGTGAAGTCGTACGCCCCGACACCGTGGAGGGTGACGTCGCCGAACTTCATCGTCGCCCCGATCGAGGCGGTGACGGCGCCCGCGATGCGGGCCAGGTCCAGCGTCAGGTCGCGGAGCTCCACCTTGACCGCCGAGCCGAACGGCCGCCACGACGACGGCAGCGCGGCGCGGAGCCGAAAACCACCGCCGAGGCCGCTGATCAGCAGGTCGGCTCCGCTGAGCGCGGGCAGGGGGAGGTCCTTGGCGATCGACCGCACCAGGTCGGTGATGTCGTCCGTGCAGTTCGGCGCCAACTCGGCGGACACGGCCCGCGAGGGGAGCTGCCACCGCACGGTCAGAGCGCAGTTCTTGACGGTGACCTTGCCGGTGACCTCGACGGCGAGGCGCTGCCCCGGCGGGCGAGAGGGGAAGTGGTCGACCGACACCTCCAGCTCCCGCACGGTGAGCAACCCGTCGAACAGCCCCACGGTCCCCGAGGGGGTCCAGCCCACGGTGGCCCCGATGGCGAGGACCTTGCGCTCCCGCGGCGCGAGGGTCACGTCCAGCCGGCGCAGCGTGCCGCCGGACAGGGCGGGCAGGTCCTTGAGGTGGTCCTCCACCGACGTCCCGAGCAGCTTGCCGATCTCGCCGAGCCCGATGGCGGTGCCCGCCTTCGGCAGGCACGGCAGGGTGAGCACCGACGGCGTGGACGTGGTGAGCCGCGCGGAGAAGGGCAGGCACAGCGACCGGCTGTCCCCGACGTCCGCGGTGACGGTGCCCGTCAGGTGCATCAGGTTGGTGACCCCGAGCAGTTCGTCGCCGTGGGCGAGCGCGGCGGCGGCGAAGGTGAGTTCGCTGGACACCCGGAACCGGCCCAGGACGGTCACGGGGTCGGCGGTCCGCGCCGTCACCGCGACGCCGAGCTGGTCGACCGGGAGCGCGAGCGCGCCGCTGACCGGGTAGGGGCCCTTCGGGAGCAGCCAGGCGAGCACGTCGTCGGTCGCCGTGCCGGGGGAGAACGTGCCGGACAACCCCAGGCCGAGCACGGTCCTCTTCCGGATCGCGTCCGGGAGGCACGGGAGGTCGAACCCCTCCGGGAACCGGTCGGGCAGCGGCGGCCGCTTCGCCGAGTCCAGCGCCAGGGTCACGTTGGTCAGCGCGCAGCGGGCGAAGACGTCGCTGTCGAGTTCGGCGAAGCACCGGGAGAGCGCCAGCGACGGGATCTTGTCCAGCTCCACCCGCAGCGCCACGCGGCCGGAGTCGACGCGGAACGTCGCGGTCACGGGGTGGTTGGTCAGCTTGGCGAGCGCCGGGAGCGTGCCGCCGACGGTGATCCCGGTGGCGTCGTCCCGGGTCTCCTTCGCCCCGGTCAGCGCGAGTTCGTCCTTGCCCCACGCGGCGGTGAGCAGCGTCGTCAGCTCGGTGGAGGCGAGGGTGGCGCCCGAGATCGAGAACGAGCCGTTCTTCAGCGCGGCGCGGACCTTCTCCTTGAGGGTGGTGACGTCCATCGGGGACTCACTTCAGGTCGAACTGCAGCACGACGGGCAGGTGATCGCTGAGGAGGCGGGCTCCGATGAGCTTTCCCTTGTCCCCCAACGTGCGGGCCGGGGTGTAGAGCCCGCGGGCGGCGGGGTCCACGGCGTCCTTGGTCCTCGCCTTGACGTGGTGCCGGCCCGCTTCGGTGAGGTCCAACTGCTCCGTCGCGTCCTTCTTCGCGCTGCCGGAGCGGACCACGTTGTCGGGGACCACCACGACCCGACCCGCGTCGCCGTCCGCGTCCAACGCGGCTTTGTGCAGGACCTGCCCGCCGTAGAAGAAGTTGTCGAAGCAGTGGCTCGCATAGCCCGCGGCGGCGGACTTGAAGTCGGCGGGGAAGTGCAGGATCGTTCCCTTCCGCGTGATCGCCGCCCGCAGCTCCTGCTTCCGCACGCGTTCCCGGTCCGGCCGGGACAGCGGGGGCTTGGGGGGATAGGGCTTCGGCGGGTACGGGGGGCCCGCCGTCGTGCCGGTCGCGGCCGGCGTGCCGGACCCGCCGGCGGCTTTGGTCGGGGTGAGCCAGTGGTACTGGTACTTCCGCTTGCCCTCGGGGCCGACCTCGTCGTTCTTGAGGAAGTCGAGGTTGTAGTCGCCGGTGAAGCAGAGGTCTTGGACCGGCACCGGTTCCTGGCCGTTGTCCGTGGCGATCATGATGTGCCTGCTGTCGCCCTGGTGGTTCGGGCCGGGGTGGGGAGGGGTGAACATCTGCGCGATGTGGAGCCAGGTCGACGCCAGTAGTTGGTGGTTGGCGAGCTGGTTGCGGACGTCGGCGTTGCGCACCGCGCCGTAGTGGCACGCGACGAAGGGGATGAGGTGCTTCCGGGTGGCGGTGCCGCCGCGGAACAGGAACATCATCAGGGCGGGCAGCCGGAAGCCCAGCCCCTGCGCGTACTCCCGTCCGGGGAACACCACGTCCCGCCGGGTGGCCGTGGCGAACGCCTCGACCACGGGGAACGTCGGGGGCCCCGTGGTCGAGGTGGACTTGGCCCAGTCGAACGACGGCCACACCTGGAACGCCTGAGCGGTCAGGTCCGCCAACGGGGTGACCTCCGTGCCCACCGCGTCGGAGGACGTCGGCGCCACCGGCCGCACCGCGTCGAGGTCCCGGACGAACGCGCAGTACCGCTCGGTCCCGGTCTGGTGCGACAGGAACGGCGTGAGCCAGCAGTCCTTCGGCACCGGCTTCTTCGCGGCACGGCGGTGGGCCACCTCGGCGTCGTGCAACTCCCGGGCCAGCTTGGTCATGGTGTCGACCACGTTGGCCAGTCGGACTTCCAGTACCAGCAGCAGGTCGATGTCCTGCGCCACGACGGTGCGCGCGATGGCGGTCCCCACCCCCGCGATGGCGAGCTTGTTCGTGCTCAACGTCTGGATGTTCCAGGTCATGACTCGATAGGTGGTCATGGTGTCGTCCGCTCCCGCTTCGTCGCACCGTCCGTGCCGGTCACCCGCGATCAACCCCGGGGTTCCGTCTCGAACGGAACCCGTTCCGCTTCATCGGCCGGTCGGCCGGTGGAATCACGCCCGCGTCCGTCACGCCCACGGCACCTCGGTGCAGGCCCACCCCGGGCTTCGACCGGTGCGGTCGCTGGAGCGGCGGCCTTCGGCCGTGACGGAGGCGATGTGCAGGACGGTGCTGTCCTCGGCGCCCTCGCGCGCCACCCGCGGGACGAAGCAGACGGAGTTCGGGGTCGCGGCGAGCAGCACGAGGCCGCCGTTGCCGTCCTTGCGGTAAACCTCGTAGTGGTGGACGGGGTAGTAGACGCGGTTGACCGGTTGCCACGACAGGCGCGCGGTCTGGTGCGGCTCGGGGTCGGCGGGGTCGTTGTTGACCCGCCAGCACCGGATCGCGACCTCCTTGGGCGGTTCCGGCGGGTCCTGGTGGTCCTTGGGGATGTCGCCGTCGCGCAGGACCAACTGCCCCAGGCTCACCGCGTAGTCCGCCAGGTCTTGGTCGGCGACGACCCGGATGCCCAGTCGCGTCAACGTTCGACCGGCCAATGGCGCTGGAACGACAGCTTTGAGGGCGCTCCACGTCGTGGTCGGTCTCGCCGCGAAGTCGACCACGGTGTCGGCACCGTCGTCCGTGGTGAGCACCACACCGACCGCGGCGACGGTCGGTGTGGGCGACTTGACGACGAGCGTGATCCGCGTGTCCGCGCCGATCTTCACCGAGCACTGGTACAGGAAATGCGTGGTCGTCGTGCCCTTGGCGAGCGCGCCCCGCAGCCGCACCGAGGAGCCGCCCTCGTAGGCGTCGCCCAGGTCCAGCGCGGGGGCGAAGGCGCCGCCGGCTTTCTGGGCGCCCGCTGTGGTCCAGGCCGTGCGGTAGGTCGGCAGGACGTCCTGCAACGACAGGTTGTTCCACGGCGCGCTCGAAACCTTGACGCCCCGCGCCCAGTAGGCGTTCCCGTGACCGGCGTTGAAGTTCGTGACGAACGGCAGGGACACGACGGGGGTGTGTTCGGCGACGTAGTGCGCCATGCCGTTCCAGTCGGCGTTGCCCTTCGCCCACAGCTCAAGTTCCTTGGCGTGGAGGATCTCGGGGTCGTTGAGGACGGTCGGGTTCCAGTCCGGGCGGAACAGCGCCACCGAAACGACGTGCCGTTGCGCGGCGAGCGCCGCATCGCACCGTGCGTTCGTGGGGAACTTGCCCGCTTCGACGTCCAGGCCCGCGGCCACGTCGTAGCGCCTCGGTTCGGTCGCGCAGGTGACGGAGTCGCGCAACTGCTTGCTGTTCCAGCCGTAGTTGAGGAAGATCGAGTGCGCGACCGGGGTGTCGCCGTCGCGGAAGAACATCACGTTCTCGGCGTTCAGCTCGTCCTGCCACAAGATGCGACCGTCCTTGGTCATCGAGTCGTACCACATGCACTCAAGACCCGGATCAACCTCGCGCAAGTGCGTGATCCAGCACTGGAACTCCTTGGCGAGAAGGGCTCCCTGCCCGTCGTCGCCGCGGTGCGGGCTCTCCTGGTTGATGAACCACCCGTCGAACCCGTAGTAGCGGGCGATCCGCACGAGTTGCCGCGCGACCGGGTAGTCGCCGCGCGCGTCCTTGACGACGAACTGGTGCAGCCACTCGGGCCGGTCACCGTGGTCTGCTTCCGGGAAGTAGACGTTGCCGTAGACCTTGACCCCGTTGCGGTGTGCCGCGTCGGTCACCGGCGCGGCGGGGGCGAGGATCAACCCGTCACCACCGGAGCCTCCCCAGTACACCAGCGTGTCCACGTACTGCCAGAAGCCGAACGCGTAGTACGCCGCGCTCGGCGAACCCTGGGCGGGTGTGTGCGCGGCATGGCCGAACACCGCTCCGGAGTAGACACGTCCGTGGCTCGTCCGGGATGTGGGCCTGGACGCGAACCGCGGTTGTCGGCAACGGGGGGCCAGCGGAACCACGGAGCGGTTGAACCGCGCGTCCGGGTCGTCACGGGGATCCCACTCCAGGACGTCGTCGGGATACCAGTGCGGCGCCCACGGCTGGCCGGGCGGGCAGTACACCTCCAGCGTGCCCTCGGCGCTCGTCACCATGCCGCCCCCTTCCCGCGTTCGGTTCGTGAACCGACCTCCTTCCATGCTGGCTTCCTGTGGCACACGCGCAATGCCCCTACCCGCGAGCCCCACGAACGGTCGCCCCCGTCAACCGTGTGGGGCACGAAAGCGCGTGTCCGAGCACCGGTCGCTATCGGGTTCCTGGCCGACGCACCCGATAGGTTCGTGCGGACTCCACGCAAACGTGGCCCACTGCTGAGGTTTCAACCCGCGGCCGGCGCTCGCACGGCCTCGTAGGACCCGCTCGACCCCCTTGCCGTCGCCGAGGGTGGGACCGGTGTTCGCCGGCACGACCAGCGCGGTCCCCGTCCGCTGACTCCAAGCCGGCGAACGCGGTGGACCCGCGGGTCGCTCCGATGTCGCCGGTCCAGAAGCTCCGGGTGATCGGCACCCAACTGGCGTGACATGCCTTCGCGGGATCGATCGGCGGAGTTGGCTCCTCATTCGAAGTGTTCATCTTGAAAGACCTTTCGAACTCCGCTTTCATTTTCCGCATTATCGGAGCCGCTGCGGTTCCACATCGAGACTGCGGCGCGCTGCGGCTGCGGGATCTGGACCGGGGGCGCGCCAGGCGAACCTCAGGCCACCTGGCGCGCCACTTCCGCCGCGCCCTCGGCGTCCCCCAGGACACCTACCGCCGCGTGACGATCGCGGCGGTCACGGCTCGGTCGGGTTGTCCTCGGACGGGCTCAGCGTGACCGGCTGCAGCAGATCGGCGGTCGCGGATCGGTTGAAGTGTCGGGCCCAGTCCAGCGGGGTCGCTTCGAAGCGTCGGTCGCGCAGGTTGGGGTTCGCGCCCAGGGCCAGCAGGCGACGGGTGAGTTCGACGTCGCCGGCCATCGCGCTGTGGTGCAACGCGGTCTCCCACGGCTCCTCGACCGGCGCGTCACCGCGTCCGTAGGCGTTGACGTCGAAGCCCAGTTCCGTCAGCAACACCACCGCCTCGACCGAGGCCCGAGCCGCCGCCCAGACCACGAGCCCGGGACGGCCGCGGCGGGCTTCGGCGACCACGTCGGGGTGCTCGGCCCGGATCCGGTCGACGGTGTCCCGATCGCCGCCCAACGCCGCCGCGATCAGGTCGCGGACCGGGTCGGGGCCGGGCGGCGTGGCACCCCGCGCGAGGAGGAAGTCGGTGATCTCCTCGTCGCCGTTGAGCCGGGCCAGCTCGACGGGCGTGCGGCCGTCACCGGGACTCCACGCGGGACCGTCGCCGTCGAACGGGGAGCGGAAGTCGACGCCGTGGTCCACCAGCAGCCGCACGCGGGCCGGCTGGTGGTGCTCGACCGCCCACCGGAGCTGGGTGCGCAGCAACCGCGCGGGCGGGTCGAGTTCCGCGATCCGCCTCCGCCACGGGCCGCCGTCCCCGGTGCCCAGTCCGTGGGCGAACAGCAGTTCCAGGTGGGTGTCGTCCGACTCGAACATCCTGTTGTAGAGGGTCTGGGCGTCATTGGGGTCGGCGCCCGCGTCCAGCAGCAACCGCCCCAACTCCGCCCAGTGCGGGTGACTCGGCTGACGCCGCCGCCCCAGCTCACCGTGCCCGAACACGCCGGTCAACACCGTGAACGGCGAGGGCAGGCCGTCGAAGAGGTAGCCGTCGTTCGGATCGGCGCCCGCGTCGAGCAGCAGCCGGGCGACCGCGAGCACGCGTTCGGCGGGCACCGCGAGGTCGAAGCGCGAGTAAGCGAGGTGGAACAACGGCCGCCACCCGAACGGCCCGCCCCGCCGCTCGGCCAGCCCCGGATGCTCCGCCAGCAGCCGACCGACGTCGTCGGGCCGGGCGGCCGCCGCGGCGGCCCAGATGTCACGGCTGGTCAGGTCCGGGTCTTCGATCAACAGCCGACGAGCCGCCTCCCACCGCCGCGGACCGTCCGCGCGGGTGTAGGTCAGGCAGGCGAGTCGGCAGAACTCCGCCGCCGGCCCGTCCGCCGGCACGGTCCCGAGCCGCGTCTCCCAGCCGTGCTCGGCCACGGTCCCCAGGTACCGCACCAACCGCGGCCAACTGGCGAACCCGTGCTCGCGGGCGACGACCAACTGCGCCGCGCTCAACCGGATCTCGCCGCCAAGGACACCGGGGAAATACCGGGCGACCCGCGCGACGGCATCGGGATCACCCGCCCGCGCGGCCCGCTGCACCGCGCGGGCCTGTCGGCGGAACCGGTCGAGGTCGGGACGTTCGGGCATGCCGAGCGTGGGCACGACGGCCTCCTCTCGTGCGCCTGATGTCCGCTTGGTCAGGCCGAAAGGAGAGCGGTGGTGACACGTGACGCGCTCACCAGGTGGGCTGAGCCCATTCCCGCGGACCGGTGGCTCCCTGGCAGCCGCCCCCACCCTACCCCGACCAGGGCAGCAGGCCCTCAGCGCACGAGTTCCGGTCGTCGGGCGATGGTCGCCCAGGCCGCGCCGGCGGTCACCAGCACCACGGCGGCGAAAGCGGCGCCCGTCGCGGCGTCGGGGTGGATCAGGGACTGACCTCGGCCGGCTTGCCAGGTGACCACCGCGAGCAGCCCCGTCCAGCCGAGCGCGGCCACGCCGACGAGTCGGGCGCGGACCCCTTCGGCGCGCAGCCACGCCACCCGGCCGGCGAGCGCGGTCAGCGCGGCGGCGAGCAGCAGCAGCACCTGGAGGGCGTGGAGGCCGACGAAGTGCGGCACGCGGAAGTCGCCGCCCGTGACGCTCCAGTGGGTGATGGGCATGCCGTGGCCATCGGGGTCGCCGATGCCGTGTCCCTGGTACATCACGACCGGCTCGCCGTTGGCGTCGAGGACCGTTCGCTCGTTGATCTCGGTGGCCATCCAGAACACGGGCAGCGCCATCCCGACGACGGCGAGCGCGACACCGGCCCGCACGGCCCGCACGAGTGCCCGGTCCCCGGCCCGTTGGCACAGCACCAGCACCGCGATCGCCACCTGCACCAGCAACAGCGCGGCGACCCCGTTGGTGAACGCCTGGGTGGCCGCCCTGGTGACCGGGTCGGCCAGGTCGCTGTTGAAGTGGCTGAACGTCCCGCGTGCGGCCTGGACGGTGATGGCGGCCACCTCGACGGCGGCGGCCACCGCGAACACGGTTCCCAGCCACCAGCCGAACCGCTTCGCCTTGCGCAGGTGGGTCAGCAGCCACGCGAGTGTGGCGCAGTGCAGGCCGAACGCGAAGGCGAACTTCAGCGGCTTGACCCACACCGACTCACCCAGCAGGACACGGTCGTCGACGATGAGGCCGACAACGGCGACCGCCACGAGTCCCAGCATGAGCGCCGCGGACGCCATCAGCGGTCTGTGCCATTGCTGCCAAGCTCTGTACATGTTCTTCCTTTGATCAGCCGACGCGGGCAGCGGCGTGGATCGCCGTGCAGATGAGCGCCAGGTCGTCGTCGTCGGTCAGGTAGGGCGGCATGGTGTAGACGAGATCGCGGTGGGGACGCAGCCACACCCCGTGCGCCACGGCGGCGGAGGTGGCGGCGGCGATGTCGACCGGGTGGTCGAGCTGCACCACGCCGATCGCGCCCAGGACGCGGACGTCGCGCACGCCCGGCATGCCGCGCGCCGACTCCAAACCTTCGACAAGCCCGCGTTCCAGGCGTCGCACGTCCCGCCGCCAGTCGCCGTCGAGCAGCAGACCGAGTGAGGCGTTGGCCGCGGCGGCGGCGAGCGGGTTGCCCATGTAGGTCGGGCCGTGCGCGAGGACGGGCACGTCGCCCTCGGCGATGCCCCGGGCCACGGCGGACGTGCACAGCGTCGCGGCCATGGACAGGTAGCCGCCGGTCAGCGCCTTGCCCAGGCACAGCACGTCCGGGCTCACCCCGGCGTGGTCGGCGGCGAACAGCTCCCCGGTGCGGCCGAAGCCGGTGGCGATCTCGTCGAAGACCAGCAGGACGTCGTGCTCGGTGGCCAACTCCCGCAGCGCTCGCAGGTAGCGCGGGTCGTGGAAGCGCATCCCGCCGGCGTTCTGCACGACCGGTTCCACGATGACCGCGGCCAGTTCGTGCGCGTGCCGGCTCAGCAGGTCGTCCAGGTGGGCGACGTAGTTCTCGTCGTAGTCGGCGGGTGGTGCGTCGGCGAACACCTGCGCCGGCAACACTCCCCGCCACAGGTGGTGCATCCCGCCTTCCGGGTCGCACACCGACATGGGTTGCCAGGTGTCCCCGTGGTACCCGCCGCGCCAGGTCAGCAGGCGCCGCTTGCCCGGCTTCCCGCGCGACCGCCAGTACTGCAGGCACATCTTCACCGCCACCTCCACCGACACCGACCCGGAATCGGAGAGGAACACGTGCCGCAGCGGTTCGGGCGTGATGTCCACGAGCGTGCTCGCCAGGCGCACGGCCGGCTCGTGGGTGAGGCCGCCGAACATGACGTGGCTCATCCGGCCGACCTGCGCGCGCACCGCGTCGTCGATGACCGGGTGGCCGTAGCCGTGGATCGCCGCCCACCACGACGCCATCGCGTCGACCAGTTCGACACCCTCCGGCTCGGCCAGTCGCAACCGCACCCCGGAGGCGGACTCCACCAGCAGCGACGGCACGCGCGCCGGCATCGGGCTGTAGGGGTGCCAGACGTGCTCGCGGTCCAGCTCCAGCAGCCGCGCGGTGCTCACGTGTTGGCCGGCAGGTCGGTGCCGGCGCCCCGGCGGCGGATGGCGACCGGCTCCCGGTGCCCGGGCGAGGGCTCCGCCAGGCCTTCCACGGTGAAGCCCGCGTCGGCGATCATCCGCAGGTCGGCCGCACCGTCCTGACCTTCGCTGGTCAGGTAGTCGCCGAGGAACAGCGAGTTCGCCAGGTGCAGCGCGAGCGGCTGCAACGAGCGCAGGTGGATCTCCCGGCCGCCCGCGAGGCGCACCTCGGCGTCGGGGAAGCAGAACCGGAACAGCGCCAGGATGCGCAGGCACCGCTCGGGGGTCAGGTCCCACCGCCCACCCAGCGGGGTGCCGTCGAACGGGATCAGGAAGTTGACCGGCACCGAGTCCGGGCGCAGCTCGCGCAGGGCGTGCGCGAGGTCCACGATGTCGTCGTCGCTCTCGCCCATGCCGAAGATCGCGCCTGAACACGGCGACAACCCGGCGGCGGCGGCCCGGCGCACCGTGTCGACCCGGTCGTCGAAGGTGTGCGTCGTGCAGATCTCGGCGTACCGCTCGCCACTGGTGTTCAGGTTGTGGCTGTAGGCGTACGCGCCCGCCGCCGCCAACCGCTCGGCCTGGCCGTCCGCGAGCAGCCCCAGGCACACGCACACCTCGACACCCGGGTGCTCCGCCTTCACCGCCCCGATCGCCGCCGCGACCCGCGTGACGTCCCGATCACCGGGCCCACGCCCACTGCCGACCAGGCACACCCGCTTCGCCCCGGCCCGCACCGCCCGATCGGCGAGCTCGGCCACCTGGCGCGCCGTGATCCACGAGTACTTCAGCACGTCCGCCTCGGATCCCAGGCGCTGCGAGCAGTAGAAGCAGTCCTCCGGACACAGACCGCTCTTCATGTTGACGATCGTGTTCAACTTCACCCGCCGCCCGAAGAACCGCCGTCGCACCGCGGCCCCCGCCGCGACCACGTCCAGCACCTCGTCCTCGTCGCTCAGGACGCGCAACGCCTCCGCGCGGCTGGGCGGTTCCCCGCGCAGCGCCTTGGTCTTGATCAGGTCGAGCATCCCGGTCGTTCCTCCTCGGTCGGCGTTCTTGGTCGCGCCCACCGTCACCCGGCGTCACCCCGTGCGTCCAATACCGCCGGCCGATCACCTGATCGGCGGCGCTTATGATCGGGAACCGTGGAGTTCCGGAGGCTGCGCTACTTCTCGGTGCTGGCGCGGCGACTGCACTTCGCCCGCGCGGCCGAGGAGCTGCACCTGAGCCAGCCCGCCCTGTCGCAGCAGATCAAGGTCCTGGAACGGGAACTGGGCGTCCGGTTGTTCCACCGCGACCGCAGGGGCGTGTCCCTGACCCCCGCGGGCCTGGCCCTGGTCGAGGAAGCCGAAACCCTGCTGGGCCGCTACGACGCCGTCCGCGACCGCGTCCGCGAGGCGGCCGGGGACAACGGGGGAGTGCTGCGCCTGGCCCACACCCGGTCCGGGGTGGACAACCTCGTCCAAGACCTGGTGGCGCGGTTCCGGGCGCTGCACCCCGACACCACGCTGTCGGTGGTCAGCGGCTGGACGGAGTGGAACGTGCGCCAGGTCCAGGCCAGCGCCGTGGACCTGGCGTTCGTGCGCCTACCGGTGGCCGAGCCCGGCCTGGTCCGCATGCACCTGGCCGACGAGGAGCTGGTGGCGGTCCTGCCCGCGGGCCACCCCTTGTCCCGCACCCGCCGACTCCGTCCCGCCCACCTGCGCGACGAACCCGTGGTCTTCTGGCCTCCCACCCAGGGCCCCGGCTACCACGACGCCGTGATCCGCCGCATCTGGCCCGACGGCCGCCCGAAGATCGTCCGCGAGGACCCGGACGCCGAACACGTCCTGGCGGCGGTGGCGGCGGGCACCGGCCTGACCATCCTGGGCCGGGAACGAGCGGCGCGCCTGCACCCCAAGGGCACCACCCTCCGCCGCTTCACCCACCCCCGCCCCACCGTCGGCCTGTGGGCCACCTGGTCCCGCACCAACCGGTCCCCGTTGCTCGAAGCCTTCGTGGAACTGTGCGAATCCCCCCACGTCACCCCCTGAACGCGCCGGGGGTGTGCCGGTGTCGGACGGCCCTGGCCCACCGGGACCTGACCCGACCGGTTGTCGTTGCCAGGACGACGGATCGGGCGGCGTGGCACAGGACGTAGCGGCGGCGAGCCATCGCGGCCGGGTAGGCGGCCAACCGCGCCATGCAACGGGCGTGGGCCTGTCCGGGCGCGCTTATCAGCATCTTGTGCGAAGGGTTCCGTTCGTCGTACTTGCTGCCGTCCGGGTTTAGCGCGCCTAGCAGTAGGGGAGCCTCCTCGCGTCGCTCCCACGGCACCGACCGCGACTGGCCAACGTCGAAGAACTCGGCGGTGACGACACCGCCCAGCGGCTCAACGAACTTCCGTGCGTTGCCCAACTGCCACCCGAGTGAGGTCTCCGGGTCTTGATTGTCTTCCGTCGAGCACCGCCCGTAGAACGCCACCGGTCCTATGCCGTCCTCGATCGAGTCCACGACCTCGACGCCCATCAGCTCGTCCAGTGCCGTCCACGGGTCGCGGCTGATTTCAGCAGTCACGGTCACCCTCGGAGGTCTGTCCAAGACCTCCACTGTCGTCAGCTCGACCAGTATGGCAAGCAGCATGCGGCTGGTAGCAGCGTTGAGAACGGGAAGCTCCTCCGGCAGCCGCAAGGTGACGTCGTCGCCAGCGCTCATGGAAGCTCACCCTGTTCTGAGCCGATTTCATCAGAACTGGCCCGCTCGACAGCCGCTCTGATGTCCGCCGTGAGGTAGCCCCTGACCCGCCGGACGCTGTCCCCATCCGGCACGTACTGCCGCAGCGGCCGGCAGCCCAGTTCGCTCATCTCCCGGCCGAACCTGGTCGGCTCGACCTCCAGCACCTCCATCAGTTCCGCGGTGGGCACGAACTCGCGCTCGTGCAGCTCGTCACCGAGGTAGTCCACGACCGCTGCCAACGGCTCCGGCAGATCGACCACCCACCCGCCGGCCGACGCCCCACCGAGCACGCTCAGCACAGCGGTTGAATCGACGGGCCGCGCCGCCTGGTCGCCGATGGCGTGACCGGCGAGCGTGCCGGAAGCCTCACGAAGCGCACGCCCACGCTCGCAAATCACCCGCCAGTCCGCGTTCGGCATGTAGTAGGTCCGCACCGTCATGGCGACCATGTCGGCACCGGCGTCCGTCTCACCGTCCGGCCGCAGGATGCCGACGCCTTTGTGGCTGGGAAGCAGAGTTGAAGCGTCGTACCCGCGCGTGTTCATCTGCTCGCCGAGCACGATGTTGGAGTCCCGCCAGTCCATCACCCGCAGCGCGAACCGCGAGCCGAGCACCGACCGCAGCCGCGACGGGATCGTGTTCGAGTCCGGCCGCTGTGTCGCCAGGATGACCACCACACCGGCCGCCGGCCCTTTGCGCACGAGATAGGTCAACAGGTCCGCGATGTACGCGCCGAGCGCGGTCTTCTTACCGCCGACCTGCTCGCGGGTCGGGTTCTCCAGGTACACCTGAACCTCATCGATGATCACGCCGGTGATCGGCATCCCAAGCTCCGCGTCCCGTGAGATCGCCGGGGTGATCTTGGACTCGGGGCACACCTCGTCATCCAGCGTGGCCATCCGCGCGTAGCGTATTTGGACCTCCGCCACGAGCTCGACAAGGTGATCGCGCACAGCCTGCGCGTGTTCGGTCCCATCGCCGCAAACGTACCGGTAGGCGATCTTTTCGGCGGCCTCCCAGTCCTTGCCGCCCTTGCCGTCGAACACGTACAGCCGTGTGTAGGGGTCGAGCACCAACCCGGAGGCGGCGAGCCGCGCCGCGAAGGTCTTGCCCTGTCTGGGAATCGCACCGACCAGCAGCGAAGTCCAGACCAACGGGAGGTCGATGCGGCGGTTCCGCGCGTCACGTCCGAACGGCACCGGCCGCCAAGCGTCCCATCGCTCCACGTCGAGCAGCGGCGTCCGAAGCGGGGGACCGGCGTACGGGTCCTCATCAGCCACCCAGAAGAACACCCGACCCGCATGGCCACCGCGACCACGAACACGCTCAACGATGAGCTGGACCTCATCCACCGCCAGAGCGGACGCCAGCGCATCCCGGTTCTTGATCACGTCCGCTGCCTTGCGCGTGGCCGGCAGGTCCACCGTGACCGCCCAGCCGTCACCAACGCGCGTGGCGCGCTCGACCAGCCGCAGAGTCTCGTCCTTGCCGATCAGCTTCGCGTCCCGAAACGCGTCCACCAACACCTGTGAGTCCATCGTCCACGTCAGTGTGCGCGGGCCTCCGAGCACTGCTTTTCGGCCTGGTGAGCCGTCCTTCCGGCGGCCGGTGATCGCCAATGCCGCCGACGCGACGCCCAACCCCATCCACAGAGCCAGCCCGCCGTAGATCACGTACGCCACGACCAGCGCCGCCGAGACGGCCGCCACCACGACGCCCGTCACCTTCCACCGGAACAGCGTCAGCGCGCGGATCTCGATGAACTTGTCCGCCAACTTCTCGGACTGCTCGGCCGCGTCGCGGTAGTCGTGCACCCGCACCCAGCGCCGCCACGCGCGAAAGGCGACAACGGTTCCACGACCGACCCCGCGGAGGAACGATCCGGGCAGTCGCACCAGCCGTCCGATCGCATCCCCCAAGTAGTAGCGGAACTGCCAACACTTGAAGGCCGTGGGTATGACTCGCGAGCGCTGCCACCCGGCCGTCAATCGGCGGACAAGCTTCGGCCCGTCGGCGACCAATTCGCCGTCATAGACAGGCTCGGTCGGCACCAGGTCGCCACTCACGAGCGACCCCCTTCCTTGGCGAGCGTTGCCGCGAGCCGAGACGACAACCCCCGCGAGCAGCCGGTCACCTGTCGAACCCAAGCGGGAGTAACCGTTACGTCCGCTGTGCGCGCCGCGCGCGCCACTTCGAGGTATTCGGCGAAGGATGTGCGCGGTGTCCGCGGCGCGGCTGGTGCTGAGTCCGCGGGAGCACTTGGAGTTGCCTTCATGACCGCCGCGCCTAGCTTGTCGCGCAGTTCGGTGACCGCCTCAGCGGCCACGAACACGACCAGCGGCGGCACGGAGTGCAGCACCACCAGCGCCGCCGAGCCGGCCGTGAACGCGCTCCACGTGTTCATGACGTACGTGGCCGCGAGCGTGAACCACTTCGCGGCACGCACCCATCCGCCCATCCGAACGCCGTACCGAGCGGTGACCTGCTCGGCCCGGAGGATCGCCAGCAGCACCAGCGACACCATCGGGTCGAGCAGCCACGCCGCACACCACGCCAACGACCACACCGGCGCCCCGGCCGCTGCGAACTGTTGAACGTTCGTCATCGTGAACGCCAGTCCGAGCAGGATCCCGGTCCAGCACAGCCGGTCCACCTGAACCGCTACCCGTTCCACGGACTCGGTCACCGCCGCTCACCTCGCCGTCGGCGCGGCTCGCACGTCGTCAGGGTCAGCGCCCGCGTCAGCGTGTAAGACGCGAAAACCGCAGGCACGACAAGCACCGCCAGGAGTAGCCAACCGTTGGC
The DNA here is from genome assembly GCF_040647305.1 of Saccharothrix sp. NPDC042600. NCBI lineage: Bacteria > Bacillati > Actinomycetota > Actinomycetes > Pseudonocardiales > Pseudonocardiaceae > Saccharothrix > Saccharothrix sp. NPDC042600. The sequence goes on from NZ_JBEZBW010000004.1 coordinate 178,031, forward strand.
GCGATAGGTGATAACCACCCACTGAACGATCAAGATCAACACGGCGTTGACCGCCACCCGCCCGGTGAGCGACACCAACCGGGCACTCGTGCGCCGGGCGTTCGCGGCTGCCTTGGCTCGGCGAGCACCCGCTCGCCACACGAACAGCAGCACCAGGAGCACGCCGAGAGCGGCCAAGAGTTGGGTCGGGGTGAAGTTCATGAACGCCCCCTCTCGGCGCGTTCACCACGTTGGAGCCAGTGCCGGTGCAGCTCCCGCCGCTCATCGGCAGGCAGCGCGCCCCACACGCCAACCGTGTCCTCACCGGCGGTGCGCAACTCCAGTTCCAAGCACTCGTCCCGCACCGGGCATCCCGCGCACATCCGCGCGGCCAACTCCCGGTCGGTCAATCCCTCGCCGGCCCACGGTGGTTCGTTCATGAACGCCCACATGCACAGGCCGTCACTGTTCACGGCCTCGGCGAGCACCGGGCTCGGCACCCACCGCAAGCGGTCCAGCCGCCAAGCGATCTCGACCAGGTTCACGGCGTGCCTCCCGGGCGGGGCTCGGCGAGCAGCCGCACCAGGGCGCTTGCCGGGATGACCAGTCGGCCGCCACGGCGGACGGTGCGCAGCGTGCCGAGCCGGATGGCCCGGGAGACCGTGGACGACTCAACCCCGAGCACCCAAGCGGCCTGACGAACGGTGTAGGTGGATGGAGGCATGGAAGTCCTCATGAGAAATGCCCTTCCGGAAATCGAGCTGATGATTTCAGCTCTGAGCTATTGATTTCAGCGCTACGGGAGGCGTGCTCGATCGCGCCCGCCGCGAAACGCGTCGTGTCACATCACGGAACAGCGGGAGGCGGCTAATCTCAGCGCTGAGGCGGAGCGCGGAGGAATACGTGTCGGAAGATTGGGCGGCGGTCGCCAAGGCGATCAACCAGCGCGTCAATGAGCTGGGCTGGCGTCAACGTGAACTCGCGGAGCGGTCGCACGTGTCGCAAGCGATCGTCCGGGAGGTCCAGCACCACACGGTCGAGCGCCGCCGCAGCCCGCGCACCCTGGAATCGCTGTCCACCGCGCTCGGATGGCACCCGCAACACCTTGATGCCGTGCTGCACGGCCGAAGGCCACCGGAAGCCGACGAACCGGTCACGGACCCCGCGGACAGCCTGTGGTCCCGTTTGGACAGTGTTGAACAGCGGCTGAGCGAGATCACCGAACGGCTGGACGACCTCAAGTCGGACCTCTCGACCGTGATCGAACATGTCCGCGAGCGTCGGTAGCGCTGTGGGTTCTACCTGGTGGAACGGAATGAATTCCATGCCGCCAATTCCACTGCGGATTCCTCCGCCGGCCCACGAAAGACCACCGCAAAACCGCAGCAAGACCACCGCAAGTTCGCCGAACATCGCGCTTGGGGGAGTGGCGACACGATGGGCGTGACGAATCGTTGGACCGGGCGGACCGCGTGCGCCCTCCAAGCGGCGTTGCGAATGAGCCAGGAGGGTTTCGCCGAACACTTGGGCATCGCGCCCCGGACCGTCACGTTCTGGCACCAGAAGCCGGACACCCGGCCGAAATCGGACGTGCAACAGCTCCTGGACACGGCGCTCGATCGCGCATCACCGCAGGTCAAGGCCCGGTTCGCCGAGATGACCACACCTGAGCCGCTGGACCTGCCGGAGGGTGCGGCGGCGGATGCCGAGGTCCGGCTGAACTCGGACCCGACCATCGTCGCCGCGCTGGACTGGCTCGATGAGCACGCCCGTTGGGAGCCCGGTAGGGCACGACGTGAGGTCGCCGCGCGGCTCGTCCGCCTGGACGTGCGGGACCTCCACGACCGGGGCGTTCGCCGAGGTCGAGTCAACCAACGTGACACGGCGCGTGCGCTCGCCGACTACTACGGCCACGCCACCGACGGCTACGGCCGCTATTCCGCCCGGTTCGGCACCGGCACTGAAGCCGCCACCACGGTGCTGACGCACCCGGAGTGGCTCGACCTCGACTGCCCGTTGCTCCCGCGTCACGACAAGCTCACCTTGTCCGGCGTAACCCCGGCCGATGATCTAGCGATGGACGAAGAGACCGCCGGGCGCGCCGCTCAGCGGTTGGCCGAAGCGCTGGCACTGGGAAACCGCATGGTCAACATGCCGCTGTTCCGGCTGCTCGACGTGGACGTGCGCAAGAACGCCATCGCCGGAACGGTTGGTGTGACGAGCTTCGTGGGGTACGTGGTGACGATGGACCTGCTGGAGGGTGAGCTGATCGACGCCCTCACGGCCGGTCGGCCCACCACGCCCGGCGCTCTCCCGCTGCGCGACGCCTACCTTCCCAGCCTCTCCGCGGTCCTCGACGTGCCGGAGCGGATGTGCGCAGGCGGAGCGCTCGCCCTGACCGCTATCGCGCGTCCCGCGGACCCGTTCCGTGGCGAAGCGGACTACCTCCTGCTGGTGCAGGAACGCTCTGGCCACGTGATCAACGCCGCGCGTCGCCTGGCGGTGATCCCGAAGGGGTTCCACCAACCGCTGACCGACTTCCGCGCGGATGCGCAGGTGGGCGCGACGCTGCGGCGCGAGATGGAAGAGGAACTCTTCGGGCGCGAGGACATCGACAACACGGTCGGCGAGCAGCGACACGCGGACCCGATGCACCCGAGCCGATTGTCCGAACCGATGCGCTGGCTCATGGGTCAGCCGGGTCGTCTGCGGATGGAATGCACCGGCTTCGGGCTCAACCTGGTGAGCGGCAACTTCGAGTTCGCCAGCCTGATCGTCATCGAGGACGAGGAGTTCTGGACCCGCTACGGCGGACAGGTGCAAGCCAACTGGGAGGCGTCCAGACTTCGCCAGTATTCGAGTCTGGATACTGACCTGTTGGAAGAACTGGTCAACGACGCGGCGTGGAGCAACGAAGGACTGTTCGCGCTCCTGCAAGGACTTCGCCGACTGCGGGAGATCGGCGGAAGCCGGGTCAACCTGCCACCGATCGAATGGGAGACAACGTGACCGCCAACTGGCAAGCCGGGAACGCAGTCGAGGACGGAGCCGACACGCGCGGCTGGTTGGTGGGTCACTTCATCGACCCGTCCCAGGGCGTCCGCTCGCAGAAGGACGTCGAGGTCAAGTGGTTCAACCACCCCGCCGGCGACAAGCGCGTGGAGTGGACGTCCGACGACCAGCGGACGACCCTGGTCATCCTGGTGGACGGCAACTTCCGGGTTGACACCACCGAGGGCAACTCGACGATGAGCCGCCCCGGCGACTACGTCATGTGGGGTCCGGGCGTTGATCACTCGTGGGAGGCGCTGGCGGACTCGACCGTGCTCACGGTTCGCTGGCCGTCACGGACCTAGGTGCTCGACAACCGGCAGCTTCACCCGCTCGCCACCGAGGTCCCGCAGCCTCCGAAGTCCTTGGAGCAACGCGAAGAGCCCTTCGTTGCTCCAAGACTCGCGTGCGGCCAGTTCCGAGACCAACCCACCGTCCAAGCTGGAGTAGAGCTGGAGGCCTGCGGCCTCCCAGTTGGCCTCGACCTGCCCTCCGTAGCGCCGCCAGAACTCATCGTCCTCGATGACGATCAGGCCGGCGAACTCGTAGTTGCCGCTGACCAGGTTCAGGCCGAAACCGGTGCACTCGGTGCGCAAGCGACCAGGCTCCTCCGACAGCCACCGCATCGGTTCCGAGAGGCGTCCGGGGGCCATCGGCAACGCAGCACGCCCTGAATGCGCCGTGGTGTCCAGGTCGCCGCGGCCGAACAGCTCTTCCTCAAGCTCCCTGAGCAGCGTCGCGCCCACCCGTGCGTCAGCGCGGGAGTCCGCCAGCGGCTGGTGGAAGCCCTTCGGGATGACAGCAAGGCGTGCGGTCGCGTTCAGCACGTGCCCGGACCGTTCCTGTACCAAGAGTGCGAAGTCCGGCGCATCACGGAACTGATCACGCGGACGCGCGATCGCGCACAGCGCCAGCACCCCACCCGCACACACCCGCCCCGGCAGGTCGAGTACCGCTCGCAGATCCGGCAGGTACTTGTCCCGCAACGGCAAGCCGCTTCGCCACGTCCCCGTCCCGAGTGCGTCGATGGCTTCCCGCTCCAGCAGGTCCGCGGTCAACGCGTACTCGGCGAACGGGGCCATGCCAACCGTCCCGTCGATCGCGGTCCCGAGGTCGATGCTGAGGAGTCGGTACAGCGGGAGGTTCGCGACGCGCACGCCGAGTGCCGCAGACTCGGCGAGCTGGGTCACGGCCGCCATCGCCTCGACATCACCCAGGGCGGTTCGGGGGAGAGGCGCACCATCGACCAGCGTCAGCCGATCGTGCTCCGGGGTCAGGGGCAACCCGAGGTCCAGCCAACTGCGCCGCGTGAGGATGCTCGTGACGACCTCCGAGCCTCCACATCGGGCCGCATAGAGTCCGTGCGGGCCAGCGCTAGTTCCGTAGTAACCGGCCAGCGCGCTCGTGAGCTGCTTCCGGCCCACCCGTGCCCGCCGCGCTCGGTGGTCGAGCAACGCGCCTTCGCCCAGCTTCGCCAGATGCAGACGAACCTTCGACCGGCTGATCCCAGCCGCCCACCCGACGCGATCGTCCAGCCAGTCGAGCACGACCGCCAGGTCCAACTCAGCGCGCGCAGGCGGCTTGGCGACGACTTCGCCGGCGGCCTCGGAAGGGTCACGGAGCAACTCCTCGACGCTGACGCCGAAGATCCGCTCCAGCAGCCGCGCCGTGACCGGTTGGACCCTGCCGAGCGGTTCGCCCGGCCGCCGGCGGCCGGCAACCAGCCGTTGCAGGTGCCGGACACCGATCGTCCCTGGTTCGCCGTGCTCGCGCGCGAACTGCTCGGCGTACTCGGCGAACTCCTCCAGAGTCAGCCGCCGCTCCCAGATCCGCTGCTCAAGCACCGTGCGGAACGTCCGCATCCCGGTCACCTCCTGCCCGCGCAACGCGCGTGCTCCCAAGTCGTCAGCGGGTCGTGTCCAGGTCGTTCCGCTGATCAGGCGCTGATGAGATCGTGATTTCAGTCTGGCACGACACGCACACGTGAGGTCGCCGGACCGTCCGGCGGCGCTGGCCTCCGCGCCGCCTCAAGCGCCGCCGGACCCTCTCGCCCCCCACACGGAACGGCAGGTGCATCGGCATGAGCGCGCAGGCGTCGCAGCCTCTGTGCATGTGCGGCCCCGTCACCATCGTGGTTCTTCTGCTCCTGATCGCGATTGCGTTGGTCTATGGCGAAGTCGCCGCACGCCTCGCGGTCCGCCACCAGTTTCCGGACCGAGCACGTCACCACGCACTCGGCTTCGATAAGCCGTGCTCTTCGGCTGTGGGCGAGGGCGGGCGTGCCGAGCAGTGCCGAGACGGTTCGTCATGACTGGGCTGATCATCGCCACCAGCCTCGCGTGTGCCGCGATCTGGACATGGATCATCGGTGATGCGTTCGACTGGTGGGGGAGATGGAGCTACAGACGGCGGCATCGTCCCAATTAAACAGTTCGCGACCTCTCTCGGCTTTCGGTGATGGGCGGATGGCAATGGATTTGGGTTACGTGCTGCGGTTGTCCGCCGAAGATTGGCAAGTGCACGCCTTCTCACCTGATCAGGGCGAAGGGCCGGAGTGGCTGGCTGTGTGTGGCCTCCGTTGCCCGTTGGAAACTCTGGAAGACGTTTTCGACATGACTCCGACCCATGACGTCTGCCTACTTCGGTTCGGAAACATGATCAACCTGAAGATCACGGCGCTCCGCAAAGCAGGAAAGCTCGTTGGCGAGTTGTGAGCGCCTCCCCAGTACCCGCGTGGAATGATGATGGCGCTATGCGGCCATGCCTGGGACGTTTGTAACGCTGAGCCCTCGAACGAGGGAAGGCTTCGCGAGTCAGGCGTGAACGCAGACCATTCTTAGCGCCCAAGTCCAACGGTCGGTCGGATTCATACATGAACATGTTCGTTGATGAACTACAGCGCCGCCGCGAACTGGGGGCGCTGCTATTGCATGCACGGCTGGCAGCAGATCTGACCGGTCGTGAAGCAGCAAGGCGCGCATTGATCAGCCAGTCCAAGGTGTCAAAGACGGAGAACGGACGCCTGATCAAGGTCGTAGACATCTTCAGGTTAGCCGTCGTCTATGACGTGACTCCCGAATGCTGTCACAGCATGGTTGCTCTAGCACTCATGATCGCGCGCGACGTCGAGGAGCGGCGCGCGCTGCCCAGGCCGCTGCGCGAATTTCCCAGGTGATGTCAGGCACGACGGTGTCCCGTCCCATCTGACGTCTGCCGTGTCATCCCTGATCTAGTACCTGGCGGGACGGAATAGGACAGGCTCACCCGCAGGTGTCCCAAGCCCAAGCCGGCGTCATTTACGCAGGTCAGCGGCTTATAGCGGATGTCCCAAGTGCCTGTCCCGCTTACCTACGTCCCATGGATAAGCGGGACATGTGGAAGGACGCACTCTCGCTCGTCCAGCGGGCGAGTGGCGTGTCCCCCGGTCGAGTGCGTGAAGTGGTGGGCCTGGCCCGCGGCGACACCGACAGGCCCGGAACAGCGTCTCCTGTCGGGTCCACCTGTCGATAGAGGTGTAACCGGTGTAGCTCGGGTTCTCCAGGATTGATCGGACTGTGCGCGGTGGCGGACCGATCGGGGCCTGTAAAGGAAGGCTGGTCGGCCCGCTGCCAGTAGGAGTGGGCGTGAGCGGCTTGTCAGCCACAGATGGCGGTGTTCACCTCATTCTGACGCGAGTGCGTCCGATGACGGTGCCGTTGTAGTAGCTGCAGGTGTTGCTGGTTTCGCAGACGGGGGTGGCGGTGCCGACCAGAGCTTGCTCAAGGTTGCTGTCGTACGCGAGACCGACCATCTCGTGGGGCAGAGGGCCGACGTAGGTGAAGGTGAGGTCGGCGGTGGTCTCTGCGACTTTGGTGTCGGTCGCGTCGTACCAGTGGATCGTCCACTGGGGAATGTTGATCGAGACTTCGGAAGGGGGCCCGGTGGCGGTTGACCTCGACGTGCTCACCTATGCCGAAGCCCAAATGTTGCTGAAGCGGCGGCTTGGCGCGGCACCCGCCACCGCCGAGCCGGAGGCTGTCGCTGAATTGGTCCGGTTCTGACGGGGCTTCCGCTGGCGCTGGGCATCCTCGCTAGCCGCGCCCACGTCCGCCGGCACGTGCCTCTGGCGAACTCTCCGCCGTACTGCGCGAACTGCGGGGTGGGTCGGCGCGACGCAAGCATTGGCGCTGCCGTCACCGGTCGCCGCACCGGCGGCGAAATTCACCTGCACATTGTCGTGAGCGCTTTCGCAGGTCGCCGCGAAGGTATCTCCATCAGTGGCGGCTTGAGCAGCATCGGCCACACCGCCCGTGACGTCGCCCCCGGTCTGGACATCAAGCTCTTCACTCTTGCCCGCGATACGAGGGTTCCTCTGGTTCGTCGGGTGGCATGGCGGTCGTGGTCATGCTCCCCTTCCCACCGGTCGCAGGTGGCCGATTCAGGAGACCACGATCCTCAAGCGGGGTGCGTGCCGATTGATCAAAGGTTGCAAGGACAGCCGATCGTGAACTTGCGACACGGAGCTGTCGCGCGGCCGGTGACGCCGCAATCGCGGCGACGTGACGGCGGCGTGGACTGCGGACAGGCACCTTGTAGTCGCAAGCACTCCACCGGTGAAAAGTATGCGTGACCGAGCTTGTCACCCGATCGGTGAAGGTGACCAGATGATGGGCGCCGTTGACATCGATCCGGGCTGCCCGGTCCGATGGATCGGGCTCTTCGGGAGGGTGGCGACGTGCGGATCGAGCAGCTTGAGTACATCCAGGCGGTCACCCGGCTCGGCTCGCTGCGCCGCGTCGCGGAGGAGCTGCACCTGTCGCAGCCCGCGTTGAGCGAGACGGTGCGCAACCTGGAGCGCGAGCTGGGCGTCAACATCCTGAACCGCACGCGGTCCGGCGCACGGATCAGCGACGAGGGCCGCGAGCTGCTGCCCTACATCGCCGGGGTGCTCGAAGCCGTGGACCAGCTCCGCCGGGCCGCCGACGACCAGCACCACAGCAACCGGGTGCTGCGCGTGGGCACGGTCAACGCGGCGACCGTCGGGCTGGTGATCCCCACCATCCGGGAGTTCCGCGAGACCCACCCGGCGACCCGCGTCGAGGTGGTGGACGCGCGTGAGGCGGAGATCCACCGGTCGCTGCGGGAGGGCAGCCTGGACATCGGGTTGGTGAACTACCTGCGCGGCGACGACCCGCCGCCGGACTTCGACACGACCGAGCTGCTGCGCGGGCAGCCGGTGGTGTGCCTGCGGGCGGACAGCCCGCTGGCCGCCCGGCCCGCGGTCGAGGTGTCCGACCTGGTCCGCGAGCCGCTGATCGTGATGCGGTCCGGGTACGTCATGCACCGGTACCTGCATCGGCTGCTCGACGGGCGCACACCTTCGTTCTCGTGCTCCACCGATGGCGCCGAGATGGGCAAGCTGATGGTGGCGGAGGGGTTGGGCGTCACCGTGCTGCCGGACTTCAGCGTCGTCGGAGACCCGCTCGAACGCGCCGGGACCATCACCTGGCGCCCGCTGGCGTCCCGTCAGGTGGACGTCATGCTGGTCGCGCAGCGCCGCCGGTCGGACTCGACCACGCGGCCCGCACGCGAGCTGCACCAGCTTTTCGTCAAGCGTGCCATGCAGTTCGGGGAGCGCGCGGCATGAGTTCGACGCGCCCGCGGCGGTGGAAGGGAAACCCTATCGCCCCCTCGGCGATGGCGAATGGACCGATCACGGCGAGCGTGCCTAGACTTTTTCCCATGTCGACCGATCGCTGGGACCTCACCCGGCGGCGGCACGTGGATTTCGTGCGAATCGCCGGCCAGGGTTGTCCGCGCTGATCAGCGTTGATCCGGCCGCCCCCTTTCTACCCCTTTCCCGGGAGTTTTCGCCGTGTCCACAGAAAGCCGCACGGAAATCAATCAAGAGCCGCTGAAGTTCGCCTACTGGGTGCCGAACGTCAGCGGCGGCCTCGTGACGAGCACGATCGAGCAGCGCACCGACTGGACCTACGACTACAACCGCAGGCTCGCGGTCCTCGCCGAGGACAACGGGTTCGAGTACGCCCTGTCCCAGGTGCGGTACATGGCCAGCTACGGCGCCGCGTACCAGCAGGAGTCCACCAGCTTCAGCCTCGCCTTGCTGCTGGCCACCCAGCGGCTCAAGGTGATCGCCGCCGTCCACCCCGGGCTGTGGCACCCCGCGGTGCTGGCGAAGCTGATCGCCACCGCCGACCACCTCTCCGGCGGCCGCGCCGCGGTCAACGTGGTGAGCGGGTGGTTCAAGGGCGAGTTCACCGCCCTGGGCGAGCCCTGGTTGGAACACGACGAACGGTACCGCCGGTCCGAGGAGTTCATCCGGGTCCTGCGCGCGAGTTGGACCGAGGACGACGCGCAGTTCGCGGGCGACTTCTACCGGCTGCGCGGGTACGACCTCAAACCGAAGCCGCCGACCGCGCCGGGCCGGCCGCACCCGGAGATCTTCCAGGGCGGCAACTCGACGGCGGCCCGCGCCATGGCGGGCCGGGTCTCGGACTGGTACTTCAGCAACGGCAAGGACTTCGAGGGGATCAGCGAGCAGATCGCCGAGGTCGACCACACCGCGTCGCGGCACGGGCGGACCGTCCGGTTCGGGCTCAACGCCTTCCTCATCGCCCGCGACACCGAGGCGGAGGCGCGCGACACGCTCCGCGAGATCGTGGCGAAGGCCGATGTCGAGGCCGTGCACGGTTTCCGCGACGCGGTCCGGCAGGCGGGCGGCTCCGCGCCGGACCGGAAGGGCATGTGGGCGGACTCGGGCTTCGAGGACCTCGTGCAGTACAACGACGGGTTCCGCAGCAAGCTCATCGGCACCCCCGAGCAGATCGCGCACCGGATCGTCGAGTACAAGCGGCGCGGGGTGAACCTGCTGCTGCTCGGTTTCCTGCACTACCTGGAAGAGGTCGAGTACTTCGGCCGCCACGTGCTGCCCATCGTCCGCGAGCTGGAGGCCGACCTGGCCACCGGCACCGGCACCCCGGAACCCGTGGGAGTGACCCGATGACCACCACCGAGAACACCACCGACTGGGCCGGGAAACCCGCGCCCGCGGACTCCGCCGGCTGGGTCGCGCGGGCGGCCGAGGTCGCCGCGATCCTGGCCTCCGACGCCGTCGAGCGCGACCGCGCGGGCAAGACCCCGCACGCCGAGGTCCGACTGCTCAAGGACGCCGGGCTGGTGACGCTGCTCGGCCCGGCCGAGCACGGCGGCGGCGGGCAGGACTGGACCACCGCCTACCGGGTGATCCGCGAGGTCGCGAGCGGCGACGGCTCGATCGGGCAGCTCATCGGCTACCACTACCTGTGGGCGTGGGCGGCGCGGCTGGTCGGCACGCCGGAGCAGATCGCGGCCGTGGAGGAGCAGGCGACCCGCGAGCGCTGGTTCTACGGCGGCGCGGTGAACCCGAGGGACGACGACCTCGTCATCACCGAGGACGGCGACGAGCTGGTGTTCAACGGCCGCAAGTCCTTCTCCACCGGCGGCAAGGTCTCCGACGTCACCGTGCTGGAGGGCGTCCTGGCGGGGACGGACAAGCACATCTTCGCGATCGTCCCGTCCGCGCAGGAGGGGATCGTCTTCAACGACGACTGGGACAACCTCGGCCAGCGGCTCACCGAGAGCGGCAGCGTCGAAGTCCGCGGCGTGCGGGTGCCGTGGGCGCAAGCCGCGGGATACGTCGACAAGGAGTTCCGGCCCAGGACCTACAACACGCTCAACGTGCCGCTCATCCAGTTGGTGTTCACCAACTTCTACCTCGGCATCGCCCGCGGAGCGCTGAGCACGGCGACCGCGTACACCCGCGACCGGACCCGGCCGTGGCCCTACGGCGGCGACAACAAGGGTTCCGCGACCGAAGAGTTCTACATCCTCGACACCTACGGCGACCTCCAGGCGAAGCTGTGGGCCGCGGAAGCCCTCGCGGAGCGGGCCGCCGAGGCGATCGAGCGGATCAACGCGCACGCCGACGCGGTCACCCCGGAGGAACGCGGCCACGCGGCCGTGCTCATCGCGGCGGCCAAGCAACGGGCCGTCGACACCGGCCTGGAGATCGGCACGAAGGTCTTCGAGGTGACCGGGGCCAGGGCGAGCGCGAACTCCGTCGGCCTGGACATCTTCTGGCGCAACATCCGCACGCACAGCCTGCACGACCCGGTGGCGTACAAGCGGGTGGAGGTCGGGCGGTACGCGCTGCTCGGCGAACTGCCCGAGCCCACCTGGTACACCTGATCGCCCGCCGGGCCTCGGCCCCCGTCACCACACCGGAGGACGCCATGACCGGACTGGTCGACTCACCACGCGCGGCCGCGGTGCTGCGTGACGGGGCCGAGGCGCTGGCGGCGGCCGACCGGCTCGCCGCCCGGTTCGCCGAACGCGCCGCCGAGCGCGACGCCCACCGACTGCTGCCGACCGGGGAGTTGGCCGAGCTGTCGGCGAGCGGCCTGCTCGGCATCACCGTGCCGCGCGAGCACGGCGGCGCGGACGTCGGCACGGCCGTCGTCGCGGAGGTGTTCCGGCGGCTCGCGACCGCCGACCCGAACATCGCCCAGATCCCGCAGAGCCACATCGTGTACGTGAACGTGCTGCGGCACCAGGGCACGCCGGAGCAGCGGCGGTTCTTCTTCGCCGAGGTGCTGGCGGGCAGGCGGTTCGGCAACGCGCAGTCCGAGGCGGGCACCAGGCACGTCCAGGAGCACCGGACGCGGCTGCTTCCCCACCCTGATGGCGGGTTCGTGCTCGACGGGCTCAAGCACTACTCGACGGGGGCGTTGTTCGCCCACTGGATCCCGGTGCTGGCCAGGGACGCCGACGACCGGGTCGTGGTCGCCTACGTGCCGGCCGACGCGCCGGGGCTGACCGTGGTGGACGACTGGGACGGCATGGGGCAGCGCACCACCGCAAGCGGTTCAGTGCGCCTGGACGGTGTGCGGGTGCCCGCCGAGCGAGTCGTGCCGCACCACTTGACGTTCACCGGCCCGCAGCTCTACGGCGCCCAGGCGCAGATCCTGCACGCCGCCATCGACGTGGGCATCGCGCGTGGCGCGCTGACCGAGGCGGCGGAGTTTGTCCGAACCAGGAGCAGGCCGTGGTTCGAGGCCGGCGTCGAACGGGCCGAGGACGACCCGCTGACCGTGCAGCGGTTCGGCGAGCTGGAGATCTCGGTGCGCGCGGCGGAGGCGCTGCTCGCGGAGGCCGGCCGGGCCGTCGACGACGCGGCCGCGCGGCTCGCCGACGGCGGACCGGAGGCCTCGCCGGCCGAGCAGGCGGCCTCGGCGTCCATCGCCGTCGCGACCGCGAAGGCGTTCGCCGACCGGACGGCCGTCGACGTGACGAGCGCGCTGTTCGAGGTGTCGGGTACCCGGTCCGCGCTGGACCAGCTCAACCTGCACCGCCACTGGCGCAACGCGCGCACCCACACGTTGCACGACCCGGTGCGCTGGAAGGTCCAGCACATCGGCCGCTACGCGTTGACCGGGGCGCCGCCGCCCAGGCACGGCCTGATCTGACCGGAGGCCCGACTTGTCCTCGATCCTCGTCCTGTCCGGCAGCCCGTCGGCCACCTCGCGCACCGCGGCGCTGGCCGAGCACGTCGCCGCCCGGTTGCGAGTGGACGGCCACACGGCCGCCACCGTCCGGGTGCGTGACCTGCCGGCCCGCCCGCTGCTGCACGCGGACGCCGCCGACCCCGCCATCGCCGCCGTCGTGTCGGCCGTCGCCGAGGCCGACGGGGTCGTGGTGGCGTCCCCGGTGTACAAGGCCGCCTACAGCGGGCTGCTCAAGCTGCTGCTCGACCTGCTGCCGCAGTTCGCGTTGAAGGGCAAGGTGGTGCTGCCGCTCGTGACCGGCGGCAGCAACGCCCATGTGCTCGCGATCGACTACGCGTTGCGGCCGGTGCTGTCCTCGCTGGGTGCGGACCACGTCGTGCCGGGCTGGTTCGTGCTGGACCGGCACATCGACGCGCCGGACGGCGACGTGCGGCTGCACCCCGACACCGCAGGCCCGTTCTACCCGGTGGTCGACGCGTTCTCCGCCGCCGTGCGCACCCGTTCGCTCGTGCCCGCACCCTGACCCGGAAGGTCGTCATGACCCTGACGTTCCACTGGTTCCTGCCGACGTACGGGGACAGCCGCTACCTCGTCGGCGGTGGCCACGGCACCGACATCACCGCGGCGAGCGGTGACCGGCCGGCCACCATCTCCTACCTCGCCGAGATCGCCCGCGCCGCCGAGCAGCTGGGCTTCGTCGGCGCGCTCACCCCCACCGGAGCGTGGTGCGAGGACGCCTGGCTCACCACCGCGATGGTGGCGCGCGAGTCGGAACACCTCAAGTTCCTGGTGGCGTTCCGGCCCGGCCTGGTCTCTCCCACGCTGGCGGCGCAGATGGCGGCCACGTTCCAGCGGCACTCCGGGGGCAGGCTGCTGCTCAACGTGGTGACCGGCGGCGAGGACCACGAGCAGCGGGCGTACGGCGACCACCTCGGCAAGGACGAGCGCTACGAGCGCACCGACGAGTTCCTGACGGTGACGCGCGCGTTGTGGCGCGGCGAACGCGTCACCCTGAACGGCAAGCACGTCCAGGTGGTCGACGCGGCCTTGTCACGGGTGCCCGACCCGGTGCCGGACATCTACTTCGGCGGATCCTCCTCCGCCGCCGTCCGGGTCGCCGCCCGCCAGGTCGACGTGTACCTGACCTGGGGCGAGCCGCCGGCGCAGGTGGCGGAGAAGATCGCCTGGGTGCGGGCCGAGGCGGCGACCGGCCGCGCTCCCCGGTTCGGCATCCGGCTGCACGTGATCAGCCGCGACACCTCCGAGCAGGCGTGGGCCGAGGCCGACAGACTGCTGGCCGCGCTGGACCCGCGGGTCATCGCCTCGGTGCAGGACGGCCTGGCGCGCAGCGGGTCGGTCGGCCAGCGGCGGATGCGCGAACTGCACGGCGGGCGCACCGACCGGCTGGAGGTGTCGCCCAACCTCTGGGCAGGCGTCGGCCTGGTCCGGGGCGGTGCGGGCACCGCCCTGGTGGGCAGCCATGCCGAGGTGGCGGAGCGGATCGAGGAGTACCACGCGCTGGGCATCGACGAGTTCGTGCTGTCCGGCCACCCGCACCTGGAGGAGGCCTACTGGTTCGGCGAGGGCGTGCTGCCACTTCTGCGAGCCAAGGGCTTGTGGAACCACCCGGCCGCACCGCCGGAGACGGCACCGACCGGCATACCGTTCGCGCCTTCCCGGTGACCCCGGGGTCAGCCAGCTGCCCAGGTGCAAGGCATGCCCGACCCTGATGATCAACTGCTTTTCTTGAAAGTAGATGGTCGGCGGCGTCGCTGCGATGCGCGGGCTTCGGTGGTGGTGGCAGCGGTAGCCGGGGTGCCCGTGCGCCCACCAGGACTCCATCCGCCGCCGCAAGTTGGACCCGTACTTTCTCCACCTGGGTCTCACACACGCCGTCGATCCGGCGAGGTGGCGGGGTGGTATCTGCCTGACACGGCGGAGCTGGCTCAGGATGGTGCTGTCGTCGTCGGCGTGCATGGCCGTGACGATGGTTCGATTTCGTTGTGATGGGCGGCTGCGCGAGGGGCCGTGGACGACGTCGGTTGGACGGCGGTCACCGCGCAACCCGCGGGCCTGACCGGTGCAGCTGGCATGCGTCTTGCGTCGCAACTTCCAGTGCCTGGGGCACCTCTGCGCGCTGATCGCAGTGTGCGGGCGCGGGCGCTGCCGGCGGCCGGGTGGCACAGTGGGGATCGGCGCGTTCGGCGGCCCGTCGCCGATCAGCGTGGTGCATGTGCATCAAGCGTCAACATAGGCGGCCATACCTGAGCGGTTGCTGCAAAGAGCGTAGTGCGCCCAGTTGGTTCAGTTGTTGGCCGACTGGTTCACCCGATGTCAGTGGCTTGGCAGACCGCAGGAGGCGCTGTCCCAGTTGGCCCTATTATTGCGGATTGTACCGTGCGACCCCGTCTGGCCTCATGTTACGCAGTTAACCCAGGTGGATGACAACTGCTCATATGGCTAGTGCCCATCAGTGTGAACCACGGTTGGAAGATTGACGCTCGTCACATCCCACGAGTAATATTGTTATACATGTATACGTGCCTGTGTACGCCTAGGGGGGATTTTTGTGTCCAAAGCGTGGAATGCAGACTCGTCGGCCTCTTTTGCGCGCAGGTGGGGCAAGTCGTCCCACGAACTCGGGCAGACGTCGGGCAATGGCTCATGTCCCGACATATGGGAACTCGACAACGGTGATGTGGCGGTCATCGGGCGGGACCTGACCAGCGCCTACCACGCGAGGCTGCCGGAAGGTGTGAGCATCGACCCGGGTGAGAGCCTCGTGGTGATCCCCCGGAAGACCATCTTGGCAGCGAAGGCGGACATTCCCGATGCATGAGCTGGTCCATTCGGTCCATCACGAGTTGTTGCCACTGGACGAGTACTGGCCCGATTTCGAGCGGAATTTCTGGCGTACCGGAACCCCGGGGTTTTGGAAGCTCGAACGGCAACAGCACTTCCAGGAACCCGGGTACGACAGTTGGGAAGCGTTCGCCCGGGGTGACTGGAGCGAGTCGCTCCGTCTGTTGGAGGAAGGGCGCGGTGACCTGGCCGCCGAGCAACGGAGAATGGCCGAGGCGGGCTTCACCGCGCGACGCGTGCGCGTCGTCGAAGAACCGATCTCACCCTACCTGCAGTGGGAGTTGCACGTGCTGCGGCTGAGGGACGAGTGTGGTGGCCCGGTGCGGGTGGTGCCGGTAGAACGTGTCGCCCGGTACGAGGCCGCCGAGCCGCTGCCGGAGATCTACACCCTGGGTACCGAGTTGATGTACGAGGCGGTGTACGACGAGCGCGGGATACTCCAGGCCGCGCGTCGCTACACAGATCGTGCGGTGATCATGCGGTGCCAACGCTTCATCTCCGAGCTGTAC
This sequence comes from Saccharothrix sp. NPDC042600, assembly GCF_040647305.1. Classification (NCBI taxonomy): domain Bacteria; kingdom Bacillati; phylum Actinomycetota; class Actinomycetes; order Pseudonocardiales; family Pseudonocardiaceae; genus Saccharothrix; species Saccharothrix sp. NPDC042600. Next base: position 193,974 of record NZ_JBEZBW010000004.1, read on the forward strand.
GCGTCTGCCGAACCGATCGCGAGCTACTTCGAGCGTCGTGTCGCCGGGCTGCCGGCACCGGAGGGCCAGTTGTTGCCCTGACGAAGAGGAGCGTTGGTGGGTACGCAACTGCCGGATGACGCGGACGGCATCGGCGCAGCCGACAACCGGGTGGGCACCTACGGCAGTGTCGGGGACGTGATCCAGGCGCGTGACGTGCACGGCGGGGTGCACCTTCATCGTGCGGCGGATGCGTTCAGTGTCGTACCGCGGCAGTTGCCCAGGCATGTGCGTGGTTTCGTGAACCGACGCAGCGAGTTGGCCCGGCTCGCGGAGGTCCTGGCGACTCACGACGACTCCCCTGGTGTCATCGTGATCACCGGAACCGCTGGTGTTGGCAAGACTTCGCTGGCGCTTCGTTGGGCACATGCCCTGCAGCAGCGGTTCCCCGATGGGCAGTTGTACGTCAACCTCCGCGGCTACGACCCTGATCCACCGGTCGGTCCGGAAGAGGTTTTGGGGCGTTTCCTACGTGCGTTCGGTGTTCCGTCGCGGGCGGTACCCCGGGACATGGACGACCGATCGGCGCTCTACCGTTCGATCGTCGCGAACAAGCAGGTGTTGGTGTTGCTGGACAACGCGGCGACTACGCGCCAGGTCCGCCCCCTGTTGCCGGGTGCGCCGCTCAGTCTGGTCGTGGTCACGAGTCGCAGCCGGTTGTCAGGGCTGATCGCCCGGGAGGGGGCGGCCCGGCTGCAGGTCGATCTGTTGGACGACGACAGTGCGGTGTCATTGCTGCGTGCTGCGACCTCGTCGCAGCGCCGCGGTGACGAGCCCGCCGACCTGGTGGAGTTGGCGCGGCTGTGCGCACGGTTGCCTCTTGCGTTGCGGATCGCGGCGGAGCGGGCCGCGAGTCGACCGTTGGAGCCGTTGACCGCGCTCATGGCCGACCTGCGTGACGAATCCGGCCTGTGGGAAGCACTCACGCCCGAGGCCGACGACGAGGCGGACGCGGTGCGTGCCGTGTTCGCCTGGTCCTACCGCGCGTTGCCGTCCAGGACGGCGGCGGTGTTCCGGTTGGTCGGGCTGCATCCGGGTGACGAGTTCGGAGTGCCCGCGGCCGCGGCGTTGGCTGGTGCCGACATCGTCCGGACCCGCCAGGACCTCGATGCCCTGGTCGGTGCGCAACTGCTGGAGCACAGCGCGCCTCGGAGGTACCGGTTCCACGATCTGCTCCGGGCCTACGCGATAGACCAGGGCCGTAGCCTTGAGGAGGCCGGGGCCGGAGAGAAGGCTGTGCGTCGCATGGTGTCGTGGTACCTCCACACCGCCGACGAGGCACAGAGACTCATCGCGCCGCATGACCGGTTCGTGCTACCGGGGCCGCCACCGCCGGACACGGCACCGTTGTCCTTCACCGACTACGACGCCGCCTTGCTGTGGTATCGGACCGAGGCATCCAACCTGGTGGCGACGGTCCGTCTGGCGGCACGTCTAGGGCTGCACGACCAGGTGTGGCAGATGGCGGCTGTGCTGCGCGCGGTATACATGCACCAGAACGCGTTCGACGACTGGCTCACGGTGGCGGAGCTCGGTGCAGTGTCGGCGGTCGAGGCTGGTGATGTCGCCGCGGAAGCCGAGGCTCAGGACACGCTGGGCAAGCTGCACTTCCAGGCGATGAGGCTGGACCGGGCCGAACAGCACCACCTGCGAGCGTTGGCGCTCCGTCGTCAGCTCGGTGACCGCGTGGGCGAGATGGTGTCGGTCAACGCGCTCGGTCTGCTCGGGTTGAGGCACCGTCGGCTCGACGCCGCGCGCGCCGATTTCGCCCTTGCTGCCGACATCGCGACGGAACTGCGGGATGAGCGTTGGGAAGCGCTGGCCCGGAGCAACCTCGCCGAGGCGCTCACCGACGGCGGCGAGTACGAGTCCGCGAGCGACCTTCTCGGGCAACTGTTGGAAACCTTCCGTAGGCTCAAGGACCGGGCCGGTGAGGGCAACGCGTTGAACACGCTGTCCAGGGCGTTGCGGCAGGCCGGCAGGATCGCTGAAGCGCGTACCGCGATCGACGCCGCCCTGGAGATCGCCGTCGTCGACGACAACCAGGTGTGGCGTGCCCATTGGTTGACCGAACTCGGCCACGTCCAGCTGGCCGAAGATCGAGCACCGGACTCTTTGGAAGCGTTCCAGCAGGCTGCCGTCATCCATCGGCAGTTGGGTGATCGCAGCAGGGAAGCGCTCGCGATCGACGGTTCCGGGCGCGCCTACCAGGCGCTGGAACGACGTGAGGAGGCCGTCGGGTTCCACCGGATCGCCGCATCGGTGCACCGTGGTCTCGGTGATAGGTGGAACCTCGCGAACGCCCTGGCCCATCTCGTCATCGCCCTGACGGACCTGGGACGTCTTGAGGAGGCGGACCAGGCCCGGCTTGAGGCTGCGAACGCGTTGGCGCAGTTCGACGACCCAGTCGCGATCGAACTGCGCGACCGGCTCATCCGGACGTCGTGAACGGTTCCGATTCGACGATCCACAAGGCACCGTCGCCGCATTCGACACGTGGACCGGCGGCGGGGGTGAGGCTGGTCCGGATCAGTCTCACCCAGGTGCCTTCGACCATCGCGAGAGGTGCCGACCTGCTGCCCATGAACCTGAACACCCGGACCTGGTCGTGGATCTGCCGTGCGGGTCGCGTCCAGTCGACGTGGGAGAACTCCGGTTCCAACAGCCCGGCGTAGCGGGTCGCCGCGCCGGCCTGGGGTGTGCCGGCCTCGCCGCGGACGACCTTGTCCAACGCGGTGCGCAGAAGGCTGCCGATGACCGGCATCAGCCGTTCTCGCAGGCGTTCGGGGGTGATGTCGTCGTCGAGCGGAATGCCTGTCTGCTGGGCGAGCACGGGGCCGGTGTCCACTCCTTCGTCGATGCGGTGGATCGTCACGCCGATGGTGGGATCGCCGTTGCGGATCGCCCAGAGCACCGGTGCCGGCCCCCGGTAGTCCGGCAGGGCGGAGGTGTGGATGTTGATCGCTCCGAGGTGCGGAGCACCGAACACCTCCGGCGGGAGTATCCAGTTGAAGCCGTAGACCACCAGCAGGTCAGCCTCGGCGGCGACCAGGGCCCTTCCTACGCCAGTCGCATCTGCGGGCAGCGTCATGTCGACCGAACCGGGCAGGTGGGTGAGTACCTCCTGCACGGATTCGGCGGTTTCAGGGTCGGCCCTGCGCCGGGGCCGCATGGATCGGGACATGACGTAGGCGACCGGAGTGTGACCGGCTGCTTCGACCGTCTCGTGCAGGTACGAGAATTCCTCGACCCCCATGGAAGCCAGCACCACACGCATAGAGGTTCCTTCCGCAGTAGAGCCTGTTCATGCCACGGCACCCGTACAGACGGAAGGCAGACAAACGAGCAGGTCAAGCGTCGACACGTCTGTAGAAGTGCTTGTTGGTCCGCCGACGATACGCGCGCGAATCCAGTCCAGCTTCGCAACACTGCCGGGGTCCTCGATAGCTTTTGCCGATATTCACCCGGGTGTTCCGAATCTCGTGAGGTGATCGCTGCCGTACACCTCCACTCCTGCCGCTGAGGTCGATCGGGGAGCCGGTCCAGTGTCGGAGCCGAACACGACTTCCAGCACGGGCGCGTCGGGGCCCTGCTCGTCGAACGCCCGCCCGGGCGCCATGCCGCCGGTGATCAGTGTGCGGTCGCCCTGGAGCACGAACTGCGGGAAGGTCACCCGGCCCGGCTGCAGCGGACCGCCTCCGAGAGTCGCGTCTCGGAGTGCAGCGGGGCGCGGTTCCTCGCGGGTGGGTAGGTGGCGCGGGGTGGGTTGTGGCGTCGCGTGGAGTGGTGCGGTGGGCCGGGATGGTAGGGGAAGAGGAGCCCGGTGCGCTTCAAAGTGGCTTCATGAGGGTTCGAAGGGGGACAGAAGTCGGGCTCAGCACACTCGCAGCGGTTGCGGCTGGTGGGGCATCTGGCTGCGTGTTGTGTGGGGGGCGAGTGTGAGAGTTCGAAGACTTGTGTTTGCGGGTCTGGTGGCGGTGCTGGTGGGTACTGCCGTCGCGGCCTGGCAGGTTGAGCAAGACCGTGCGCCTGGTGTGTCGGGGCCGGTCGCTGAGGCGGAGACCGAGCAGGCGGCGCTTGTCGCCGCTCGGCGGCAAGGCTCGAAGGTGGAAGTGGCGGGCCTGAAGACCGAGAACACCAGGTTCTTCGCCAACCCGAGTGGCTCGATGACCATGGAGCAGTCCGTGGTGGCCACCCGGCTCAAGCGGGACGGCGAGTGGGTTGACATCGATCCGTCGCTGGTCGCGCGTGAGGACGGCTCGTTCGGGACGCGGGCCACCGCGGCCGAGGTGGTGTTCTCCGGGGGTGGGGCTCAGGAGTTCGCGCGGATGACGGTCGGTGGGGCCGAGATCGCGTTGAGGTGGCCGACGCCGCTTCCCGCGCCGGTGGTCTCGGGGGACATCGCGCTGTACCCGGAGGTGCTCCCGGGGGTCGATCTGCGGGCCAGGGCCGGCCGTGGGGGTTTCGGGCACGAACTCGTGGTGAAGACCCGTGCGGCCGCCACCGCCCTGACCGGGGTCAGCTTCGGGCTGACGACCAGGGGCGTCCAGCTCAGCGAGGACAAGGGCGCGCTCAAGGCGGTCGACTCGAAGGGCGTCACCGTCTTCAGCGCACCTGCGGCGACCATGTGGGACAGCGGGGGGCGCACCGCGGCGGTGGGGGTCGCGGTCGGTGCGGCGGAGCTGGCGTTGACGCCGGACCGCACCCTGCTGACCGACCCGGCGGCGACCCTGCCGATCACCATCGATCCGCAGTACAGCTACCACGAGCCGCGTCAGGCCGAATGGTCCGTGGTCCGCAGCGGTTGGGCCGACAACGCGTACCACAACCCGGCGCCGGCGGACGACGACGAGCGGCTCAAGGGTGTCGCGAGGGTCGGCAAGTGCCCGGACTGCGGCCGGGCCGACACCGCGCGTTCGCTCTTCCGGTTCGACGCGGTCCCCCTCCAGGGCACGAAGATCAACAGCGCGCGGTTCTTCATCAAGCAGGGCTGGAAGAACCAGCACACCTGCGACTCGAACCTGGTGCCCTACGTGGACCTGCACGTGCTCAGCCACGTCGGCTCGGACACGACCTGGAACAACCAACCGGCGTGGAGCGACGCCAACCGGGTCGACTCCGCGCGGCCGGTGGGCAAGGCCGGGTACTGCAACGCCGATTGGGCGAGCTTCGTCATCTGGACCGCGGCGCAGAACGGGGCCGACGAGAACTGGCGGAACCTGGTCTTCGGGCTGAAGGCCAGGGACGAGTCCCACGACAACGGCTGGAGGCGGTTCTTCGTCGCGCGGGAGAACGACGGCACGGAGAGCTACCCGTACATCTCCGTCGAGTACAACCACCACCCCGACAACGCGCGCCACCCCCGCACGGACCCGGCGCTGACGCCGTGCAGGCACTGCAACGGGACGTCCTACGTGGGCGGTGACCGCATCCTGCTCAAGGGCGACCTGTCCGATCCGGACGGAGGGACCATCTGGGGCGGCGTTCACGTCAACGGTGTGTGGCAGACGATGGGCACCGGCACCTCCGGCACCACCTTCAGCACGGAGGTCAACCTGTCGGGCCGACCCGACGGGCAGCGGATCGACTGGAACATCGCGGCCAGTGACGGTGTCCTCGACAGCAAGGTGTGGGAGAACGGCCCTTCGTTCGTGATCGACCGGACGCCGCCCAGGCCACCGATCGTGGACAGCGTGCTGTACCGCCAGGACAACGACTGGCACGGCGGCCCCGGTGTCGCCGACCGGTTCACCTTCAAGTCCAACGGCGATGACGACGTCGACCACTACAAGTACTCGTGGAGGGGCACACCGAGCGAACGGGTCGAGTTGGACCAGGGCAGCAGCCTGGGCGGCGGTTCCACGACCTGGCTGACGCCGCAGGCCACCGGTCGCCAGACGTTGTTCGTGAGCAGCGTGGACAAGGCGGGCAACGCCAGCCAGCCCACCGTCTACACGTTCAACGTGCGCACCGGCCTCGGTCCGAAGTCGCTCTGGCCGCTCGACGGCCACACCCGCGACGACGCGGACCTCGGCGACCGGGACGCCACCCTCCACGGCTCGGCGGCGTGGACCGACGGTGGCGCGGTCGGTTCGGCGGTCCAGCTCGACGGGGTGAACGGCCACCTCACCGCGCCGAACACCGTGCTGACCGGCGCGAGCTTCAGCGTGTCCGCCTGGGTCAGGCTCGACCCCCAGCACCCCGGGTCCACGGCCACCGCGGTCAGCCAGCTCGGCTCCGCGGTGCCCGGGTTCCAACTGTCCTGGCTGGACACCAACAGTTGGGGCTTCGGGATCGCCCGCTCGGCCATCGACGTCGCCAACGACTTCGCCTCGTCCCCGGTCGGTGCGCCGCAGCCGGGCGCGTGGACGCATCTCACCGGCGTCTACGACGCGACGGTCCGGACGCTGCGGCTGTACGTCAACGGGACGCTCGTGGGCACGGCGCAACGCAGCACGAACGACTGGAGCGCGACCGGTGCGGTCCGCATCGGTGACGCGGGCTCGGTCGGGCAGCGGTGGAAGGGCGCGGTGGACGAGGTCCGCGTGTACGACCGGGCCCTGGTCGGCAGCGAGGTGCGTGCGCTGGTCGGTCTCGGCAACGTCCAGGCGGGGCAGTGGAAGTTCGACGACCGGACCGGTGGCAACAACGTCCCCGGCGGCACGCCGATGACGCCGAAGGGCGGCGCCAAGTACGCTCCCGGCGCGGTCGGTGAAGGGTTGCAGCTCGACGGTGTCGACGACACCGCCGAGACCGGTGAGTCCGTGCTGCGCACCGACCAGAGCTTCGCGGTCGCCGCGTGGGTGCGGCAGGACCGGACCGGGCCCGACGGTCGGGCGTACACCGTCCTGTCCCAGGACGCGAGCCCCCGGAGCGGGTTCGCGCTCAACCAACGCCAGCTCAACGGCGTCGGCCGGTGGGAACTCCTGGCCACCGCGTCCCAGGACACGCCCGGCACGCCCTCGGCTCAGGCCTTCTCGTCGATGCCGTCGAAGCTGAACACCTGGACGCACCTCGCGGGCGTGTTCGACCGACCGGCCAAGCAGATCCGGCTCTACGTCGACGGTGTGCTCGCGGCCACCGCCCCGTGGAACAGCCACACCGCGTCGAGCGGCTCGCTCGTGGTGGGCAACGTCAGGTGGAACGGCAGCCTCAACGGCTTCTGGGCGGGCGGGGTGGACGAAGTCCGCGCCTACTCCCGGGTCATCGACGAGGCCGAGATCCGGGGCATCATCGCGGCCGACGCGGTGGCCACGGGCTCGTGGAAGCTCGACGGCAACGCCGCCGACGACTCGGGCCGGGGCCGCGACGGCACCGTGGGCGGAGCGCCGAGCTGGGTGCCGGGGCACAGCACCACGCCCAACGCCGACGACCTCGCCGCCGGCCTGGACGGTCTCGACGACCGCATCTCCGCGCCCAACGCCGTCGACACCACGCGCAGCTACGCGGTGTCGGCCTGGTTGAACCCCAAGGCGGCGGCCGTGGCGCAGACGGCGGTCTCGCAGGACGGGGCTTCCGCCGGCACTCCGACGGAACGCAGCGGGTTCGCCCTGCACGCCACCGCGAACAGCCAATGGGCCTTCACCGGCGTGACGGCCACCGGGGCACCGGTGTCGGTGACCGGCGGAGGCGTGCAACCGGGGGTGTGGACGCACCTCGCGGGCGTGCACGACGTGCAGCGCAAGGAGATCTCCCTGTACGTCAACGGTGTCCTGGTCGGCACGAAACCGCTCGACGCGCCGCTGGCCAGCGGCGGCCAACTCCAGATCGGTCGCGGCCAGGCCGCCGGGAAGCCGGCGGAGTTCTTCCGCGGCGCCATCGACGACGTGCGGACCTACCAACGGACCCTGTTCGAGGAGGAGATCCGGGTCATCGCGGGCCGTGACCTCGCCCTGGTGCACAACCTGAAGCTCGACGAGACCGGCGGCGGCACGGCGGCGGACTCGATCGGCGCACGCGGCGGCACGCTGCACGGTGGCGCGAGTTTCGTGCCGGGCCGGGGGCCGGGCAACGCCGTCGAGTTGAACGGTGTCGACGGCGCGGTCTCGACCACGGGCTTGGACGTGCGCACCGACCAGAGCTTCACCGTCAGCACGTGGGTCAACCTCACAGTGGCGGAGGACGGCGAAGTGTCGGCGGTCAGCCTCGACTCGGGGCAGGCCGGCAAGTTCCGGCTGGGGCACGTCAAGGACGGCTACGAGAACTCCCTCGGCGCCTGGACGTTCGAAATGCCCGAGCAGAACGGAACGGTCACGCAGGCCGCGTTGTCGGTGCTGCCCACCGAGGTGGGGGAGGACAAGTGGGCCCACCTGGTCGGGGTCTACGACGCCAGGGCCAAGAAGATCTGGCTCTACGTCAACGGGTTGCGCGTCGGTGACGGCACGTTGCTCACCCCGTGGGCCGGCGGCGAGGGGTTGCAGCTCGGCCGGTCCAAGCACGACGGGACCTACGGCCGGTACTGGCCCGGCCGGATCGACGACGTGCGGGTCTACACCGGTGCCCTGAGCACCGACCGCGTTTGGGAACTCCACAAGTCCTATGGGTCCGCCTGACTCTCTGGGGGAGAGACATCATGTTTTCGAGCAGGTTCAGAAGATCGACGGCCGCGGGAACGGTCGCGGCGCTGGCGGTGTCGCTGGCCGTCTCGACCGCGTCGACGGCACCGATCGCGTTGGCGGTCGGTGGCCCGTCGGTGCAGCCACCGGGGGTGTCACCGGTTTCCGTCGCCTCCGTCGCGCAGGGCGCCCGCGGCACCGAGAAGGACGAGGCCGCGCAGTCCGCGCGGCGGGGGGACCAGAGCGGCCTGCCACAGTCACTGCCCGGTGAAGGCACCTACACGGCCACCTCGCTGAGCCAGTCCGGCAAGTGGGACGTGGCCGGGCAGACCGGTGACTTCACCTGGTCCTACGCGCTCCGGGTGCCACCCGCCGCGGGCGGACTGGCGCCGTCACTGGGCCTGGGGTACTCCTCCAGCGCGGTCGACGGGCTGACCAGCGCGACCAACAACCAGGCCTCGTGGGTCGGCGACGGGTGGTCCCTGTGGCCCGGCCACGTCGAGCGCACCTACGGCGGCTGCCAGACCGACCTGCCCGGCGACCCCCGGCTCAACCCCGGCGACCTGTGCTGGAAGAGCGACAACGCGACGCTGTCGCTCAACGGCACCCAGACCGCGCTGATCCGCGACGACACGTCCGGCGTGTGGAAACCGAAGAGCGACAACGGTTCCCGCGTCGAGCGGATCGCCGAACCGGGGCGCAACGCCGACAACGACGGTGAACACTGGAAGGTCACCACCACCGACGGGACGCAGTACTTCTTCGGCTCCCGCGCGGCGGCGAGCTCGACCTGGACCGTTCCCGTGTACGGCGACGACCGGGACGAGCCGTGCAACCGGACCGACGGCTTCGCCGGATCCTGGTGCGACCAGGGGTACCGCTGGCAGTTGGACAAGGTCGTCAGCCCCAACGGCGACGTGATGGTCTACGACTACGGCGTCGAGTGGAACAGGTACGGCCAGAACAAGAACACCCGAGCGGCCGAGTACGTCCGCGGCGGTTGGCTGAAGAGCATCGCGTACGGCCTGCGCGACGACACCCCCGACCTCGCCGCGACCGGCAGGGTGGTGTTCGAGGAGGCCGAGCGGTGCGTGCCCGGTTCGGGCTGCGACCCGAACAACGCGGCGCACCGGGCCAACTTCCCGGACGTCCCGCTGGAGCTGAAGTGCGACGGCGCGTCGTGCGACAAGACGTGGTCGCCGTCGTTCTGGACCACCAAGCGCCTGAACAAGATTCGGACCGAGGTCCGCGACGGTGGCGGGTACCGCACGGTCGACTCGTGGACGCTGCGGCACGAGTTCCCCTACCCCGACCACAACGGCAAGCCCGCGCTGTGGCTGGCGGGCATCACGCACACCGGTCACGACGGCGGCACCCTGGCGCTGCCCGAGGTGACCTTCGAGGGCGTCCGCAAACCGAACCGGGTCGTGAAGAACGGTGACGGCGCGTCGTTCCTGCTCCGTTTCCGGATCGGCGCCATCGTGTCCGAATCCGGCGCGGTGACCACGGTCACCTACGCCGAACGCGAATGCGACGAGAACACCGTGATCACCCCGGCGGAGAACACGCTGCGGTGCTTCCCGGCGAAGTGGTCGGCGCCGGGGATCGCCGAGCGCACCGACCTGTTCCACAAGTACGTGGTCGCCTCGGTGTCCAACACGGACTGGATCGGCAGCGACCTGAGCAGCGAGACCACCTACGAGTACGTCGGCGGCGCGGCCTGGCACTACGACGAGTCCGAGTTCACCCGCGACGAGGACAAGACGTGGAACCAGTTCCGCGGTTACGGCAAGGTCGTCGTCCGCACCGGCCGGAGTTCCGACACCCCGCAGTCGCGGACCAAGGTGGCCACCACCTTCTACCGGGGCATGAACGGTGACCGCGGCAAACCGCCCGCCAAGGTCACCGACTCCGAGAACGGCTCCGTGGACGACCACAACTGGCTCAACGGCATCGAACGGGAGTCGATCACCTACCTCGGCGACACGGACGTCGTGGTCGGCAAGACCATCAGCGAGCCTTACTGGCGGGCCGCGCCGACCGCCAAGCGCGGCGTGTACGAGGCCAGGATCGTCCGCGAGGGCACCACGAGGTCGTTCACGGTGCTCGCGGACGGGCGCAAGCAGGAAACGAAGAGCCAGGCCCACTACCAGGACGACGACCCGACCGCGATGGTCTGGCGGGTCCACGACTTCGGTGACGTGACCAAGGACGACGACGACCGCTGCACCACGACGTCCTACGCCCGCAACACCGACAAGTGGCTGATGGCGTTGCCGTCCGAGGTGGACACGGTCGCGGTCGCCTGCGGCGCTGCGGCGACCTTCCCCCAGCACGCGATCGCCAACGACCGCACGACCTACGACGACCGCGGCAACGTGACCTCGACGCAGGCACTCAAGGCGCGCCCTGCCGCCGACCGGTTCGAGCACGTCACGACCTCGACGATCAAGGCCGAGGACATCGACAAGCACGGCCGTGCGCTCAAGGTCGCCGACGCGTTGGGGAAGGTCACCACCGCGGCGTTCACGCCGGCGGTCGGCGGCCCGGTCACGCAGACGAAGTCGACGAACCCGCTGGGGTTCACCATCACCACGACCCTGAACCCGGCCACCGGGGCGACGGTCAAGGTCACGGACGTCAACGGGCGGGTCACGGAGTCCGCGTACGACCCGCTGGGCCGGCTGACCCAGGTGTGGCTGCCGGGACGGGCCCGCAACGGGGACAACGGCAACAAGAAGTTCGCCTACAAGATCTCCCGGACCGAACCGAACGTCGTGACCACCCGCGTGCTCGGCCCGAAGGGCTTCGACCTGCCGGAGACGAAGCAGATCCTGGACGGGCAACTGCGGCCGCGGCAGACCCAGCGCAAGACCGACGGGGGCAGGCTGCTGACCGAGACCCGGTACGACACGCACGGGCGGGCGTTCTTGACGACCGCGCCGTTCTTCACCCTCGGCGACGTGGACGACAAGCTGTGGGTGGCGTCGAACTCCGAGGCGATCCCGCCGCACACCGTCACCGAGTTCGACGGGGCGGGTCGCCCGACCGCCGAGGTCTTCAAGGCGCCCACCGAGAAGTGGCGGACCAAGACGACCTACGGCGGTGACTGGGTCAAGGTGACGCCACCGGCCGGTGGCGTACCCACCACGACCCTGTTCGACGCGCGTGGGCAGGTCGTCGAACGCCGGACCGACGCGCCCGACTCCTCGCACGACACCACGACCTACGGCTACACCGCCGGCGGTCTGTTGAGCGAGGTCAAGGACCCGGAGAACAACGTCTGGCGCAACGAGTACGACCTGCTCGGCCGGCAGACCGTCCAGCACGACCCGGACCGGGGCACCACGCGCAAGACCTACGACGACCTCGGCCGGCTGGTCGAGACCCGGGACGCGCTGGGCACCGTCCTGCGGGCGAAGTACGACGACCTCGGCCGTCCGACGCTGACCGAGCAGGTCTTCCCCGATCGGACGGAGAAGCGCTCGGAGACCACCTACGACACGGTCGCCAACGGGAAGGGACTGCCCGCCACGGCCACGCGCTGGCTGGGCGCCACGGCGTACACCAGTTCCGTGCTGTCCTACGACCGGGCGGGCCGGCCCGCCGCCACCCAGGTGGTGATCCCGAACTCGGAGCAGGACCGGCAGATCGCGGGGACGTACATCACCACCACGCGGTACAACCCGGACGGCAGCCTGCAGAGCACCGGGCTGCCGGCGGTCGGGACGCGGGGCACGCCCGGCTTCCTCGACGCGGAGACGGTCCTGCACGAGTACGACGACCTCGGCCGCGTCCAGAAGACCTCGGGCGGCCCGAGCAACGTGGGACCGTTCAACTACGTCACGGACACGCAGTACACGAGCTACGGCGAGCCGCAGCAGTTCCGGTTCGGCGACGAGGGCAAGCACTCGTGGGTGACCATGATCTACGAGTCGGCCACCCGTCGTCCGGAACGGACCATCGTGGACACCCAGACCTCGGCGCCGATGCAGGCGGACGTCAACTACACCCACAACCCCGCCGGGCTGATGACCTCCATCGTCGATCAGACCCCGGGGCAGCAGGCGGACGTCCAGTGCTTCTCCTACGACCACCTGCAGCGGCTGACCTCGGCGTGGACGCCGGCGAAGACCGCCGAGCCGTGCGCGGCGGAGCCGTCCACCGGGAACCTGGCGGGCCCGGCGAAGTACTGGCAGTCGTTCACCTACGACAAGGTGGGCAACCGGTTGACCGACACCCGGCACGAGGTGCAGGGCGACACCGTCCGCACCTACGGCAAGGCCGGCGGGCACCGGGTGGGGTCGGTGTCCACGGCCGGACCCGGTCTCGCCGCGGCGGAGGTCGACGAACCCGGCTACGACGCCGTGGGCAACACGGTCAGCCGCAAAACGCCCTCAGGCGAGGCCCAGCGGCTCGACTGGGACGCCGAGGGACGACTGGCCAAGGTCACCGAGGGCACGAAGGTCACCGAGTTCGTCTACGGCGCCACCGGCGAACGCCTCATCCGCCGTGAACCGGGCAGCACCACCGTGTACCTGGGTGGCCAGGAACTCAAGGTCACGGGCACGGTCAAGACCGCGACCCGGTACTACTCGCACGATGGCCGGGTGGTGGCCGCACGATCCGGCGACGCGCTCGTCTACGTCGCCACCGACCACCAGGGCACCGTGAACGCGTCCGTCGAGGTCAGCTCGCTCAAGACCGAGCGCAGGCGGCAGCTGCCGTTCGGCGGGCCGCGCGGACCACAGGGGAACTTCGTCGGCGACAGGGGTTTCGTCGGCGGGACCGTCGACTCCTCCGCCGGGTTCACGACCCTGGGCGCCCGGCAGTACGACCCGGACACCGGCCGGTTCCTGTCCGTGGACCCGATCGGCGACTTCTCGGACCCGCAGCAGCTGCACGGGTACTCCTACTCGGCCAACAGCCCGATCAGCAAGAGCGACCCGTCCGGCCTACGCGCGACCCCGTGCATGATCGACGGCCCGTGCGCCAACCCCAGGGGCGACGTTCCGGCCACCACCCCGCGGCGGCCCAGCGCACCCCTGCCGAAGTGGGTGCTCGACACGCAGCCGGCGAACTCGCGGCCGAGCCAGGGCCTGCCCATCCCCGTGGGGGCGAGCCCCGCACACCAGATCGCGATCACGCAGCGGAACCTCGCCGAGACGTCGATGATCGACATCTGCACCGGTCCGAAGCCTGCTCCGACCAAGGGGACCTTCGAGTGCATGTCGGCGCGGAACAGGTTCGAGGCGGCCGCCGAGGCTTATGACGAGCTCCTGGCCAAGGACCGGACCGCGGCGAGCAACAGGGCTCTCGGGGAAGCGATCGGGGACGCGCTCGCCCCCGTCGGTGACACCCTGGCGTTGTCGATGTGCCTGAACCCCGTCATGGGGCCGTGGTGCGCCCGGCCGCCCGGAACCACGATGGGAGCATGCGGCACCGTGGGTGCTTCGGCCGTTGTGGGAGTCAGCGCGGAAGGCTGCGTGGTCATGGACGACAAGGGCGTCGGCATCGTCTACGTCGCCAAGGGCGGCCTTGACCTCAAGGTGGGGGTTTCCACCGGAGCCGGTTACAAGGTCATGAGGGGAGACATCGAGAAGCAGCAGGACCACCCCGGTCAGTACGCCGAGGTCCCCTTCGGTCGAGGTGAGCTGGAGCTGGCCACGAGCGGTGGCAAACTGCATTCCGTCGGCTTGTACGGCGGGGCGCACGCGCGAGCCCAGGTGCCGGGGCTCAACCACCACCTGGCCTCCGGCGGCGCCGAGTACTCGGACGCCGTCCGCATCATCGACATGCCGAACCTGTGTCGCTACTGCCAAGCCTTCAAGGAAGGCGTGGCCGGCTGGTTCAAGTAGGCGCGTGGTCGAGAGGAGCCTCCTCCGGTTCGCCGGGGGAGGCCCCTTCGTCTCACGGCAGCAACGCGGCGACCTCGTCGGCTTCCGGGGCGCCGATCTCGGTGAAGACCCTCAACGCCGCGCGCCACTGCTCGGCGGCGGCGGCACCGTCCCCTTCCGCGTGCCGGACCCGGCCCAGCACCGCACGCGCCCGAGCCCCGTTGAGCCGCTGGCCCGCCCCGACCGTCATCTCCAACGCCTGTGCGCCCCGCGCCGCCGCCTCCGCCAGGTCGCCGCGGGCGAGTTCACCGGCGGCGAGTTCGACCAGCGCCGCGCCCCGGAGCACGTCCATGCCGGTCTCGTCCATCTTCGACATGGCGCGCCGGACGTGCGGCACGGCTTCGTCCGGGCGGCCGGCGGTGCGGTGGGCGGCGGCGAGTCCGAGGAGGGTGGACACCTCGGCGTAGCGGAAGCCGATCTCCGACGCGAGCGCGAGCGCCTCCAGGTAGTCGCGGATGCTCTCCTCGACCTCGCCCTGGCGCAGGCGGACCGTGGCGATGATCTCCATGGCGCTGGCCTCGTGCCTGCGCTCGCCGATCTGCCTGCCGCGCTCCAGCGCCTCGCGGGCGTGGGCCGCCGCCTCGGCGTAGCGACCGAGGTCGCAGCAAGTCTCGGCCAGGCACACGAGCGAGGCGGCGAGGTTGTGCAGCAGACCCCAGCGACCGCACAGCTCCACGCACTCCCCGTGGCGTTCGGCGGCCTCGGTCAGCCGCCCGGCGGTCCAGTGGGCGAGGCCCAGGCCGTTCAGCGCGGGCAGCCGCACGATCATGTCGCCGTGGCGCTTGCTGATGTCCAACGCCTCCGCGTGGCACCGGGTCGCCTCGTCGATGTCGCCGAGCGACAGGTGCGCGACGCCGATGTAGTTGACCTCTCTGGCCTCGATGACCTCGTCGCCCGTGGCCCGCGCGATGGCCAACGCCCGCTCGTGGTGCAGCATGGCCTCGCGGGGCTCGCCGAGCTGGGCGTGCACCCGGCCGAGGTTGTGGTGGCACTCGATCTCGGCGGCCGGGTTCGGTCGCCGCCGGTTCGCCGCGAGCGCCAGCGCGTGCTCGTCGACGGCCCGCCGGTAGTCGCTCAGGTTGTAGAAGATCAAGCCGCGCAGGGAGTGCGCGGAGACCTCGGCTTGCGGATCGTCGGCCTCCCGCGCGGCGGCCAGCGTCACCGCGGACACGGCGAGCCCGTCGGCTCCGTGCCCGCGCCCGGCGAAGTAGCCGCGCAGCGAGTCGGTGAACAAGCCGCAGTAGCGCCGCGTCTCGGGGACGGCCGCGGCGTGCTCCACCGCGGCGACCAGGTTCGGCCGCTCGGCGTCCAGCCAGCGGATCGCGGCCCTGCCGTCCTCGAACGGGTTCGGTTCCGCGCTCGTCATCCGCCGTACGCGCTGGGCGGTGACGCAGAACAACGAGGACGCGGCGGCGGCGTTGGTCAGGTAGTGGTCGAGCAAGCGGGTGTCGGCGGCCCGCAGCAGTTCCGGGGTGTCGTCCTCCCGGGCGCGGTAGGCCGCGTACTCGCGGATCAGGTCGTGGAACTGGTAGCGACCGCCGGGGCACCGGTTGAGCAGGCTGGCCGAGACGAGCCGGTCGAGCGACCGCCGGACCCCGGGCGCGCAGCCGGCCAGCGCCACCGCGGCGGCCTGGGAGAAGTCCGGTCCCGGCGCCCGACCGAGCAGGCGGAACAGCCGCCGCGTCTCCGGATCGAGCGCTTCGTAGGACAGGCGGAACGTGCTGCGCACGGCGACCGCGGGGTCGTCGTCGACGGCCAGCTCGGTGAGCCGGTCCTCGCGCAGGATCGCCACGTACTCGGAGATCCGGGTGTAGCGGCGGCCCCGCAGGTTCGCGGCGGCGATGCGCAGGGCCAGCGGCAGGAACCCGCACAGCGCGGCGAGCTCGCGGGCCGCGCCGGGTTCCGCGGCGACGAGGTCGGACCCGCACAGCTCCGCCAGCAGGTCCCGGGAGTCGTCGGCCGTCAGCACGTCGAGGCTGCGGACGCGCGCGTCGTTCAGGACGGTCATGCTGCGGAGGTCGCCGCGGCTGGTGACGAGGGCGAGACAGCCGGGGTCCGGTGGCAGCAACGGCCGAACCTGCTCGGCGCTCGCCACGTTGTCCAGCACCAGCAACACCCGTTTGCCGGCCAGCAGCGAGCGGTACAGGGCGATCTGCTCGTCCAACGTCGCCGGGACGCGCTGTGCCGGCACCCCGACCGCGCGCAGGAACCTGGTGACCGCCTGCTCGGTGGCGACCGGCGCGACGGCGTCGTAGCCGCGCAGGTCGATGAACAGCTGGCCGTCCGGGAAGTGTTCGCGTACCCGGTGTGCCCAGTGCACGGCGAGTGCCGTCTTGCCGATCCCGCCGGGTCCGACGAGGGCGACGGTGCCCGGCGCGGAGGCTCCCGGCGCGGGCAGCAGCCCGTCGAGCGCCGCGAGGTCCGCCGTGCGGCCGGCGAAACTCGCCAGGTCGGCGGGCAGTTGCATCGGCACCTCGACCGGGGGCCGCGCCGGGGGCCGCGCCGGGGGCCGCAGCTCCTCCCGGAGCACCCTTTCGTACGCCTCCCGCAACCTCGGCCCGGGGTTCGCCCCGTACTCCTCCCGCAGGGCGGCGCGGACCTGCTCGTAGGCCGCGAGCGCCGCGGACTGCTGCCCCGAGCCGCCGAGCCCGAGCAGCAGCGAGGCCCAGAACGACTCCCGCAGCGGGTGCTGCGCGGTCAACCCGCGCAGCTCCGGGATGAGCTGCTCGTGGTGGCCGCACTCGATCTCCGCCGCGATCCGCAGTTCGAGCGCGACCAGCCGCAATTCGTCGAGCCGTTCGGCCTCGGCGCGCAGGAAACCGTCACCGAGCCCGCCGAACGCGGGCCCCCGCCACGACCCGGCCGCGGAACGCAACAACGCGGCGGCCCGCTCGAAGGCGCCTTCGGCGATCAGACCACGAGCGGCGGCGACGGACTCCTCCAACTCCCGCAGGTCGAACCACGCCACCCCGAGCACGGCCCGATACCCCGTGCCGTCCCCGACGAGCAGTTCGGGCGCCCCGGCCTTGCGCAACGCGCTCCGCAACGTGGACACGTACGTCTGGACCATCGCTTTCGCGGAGGCGGGAGGCCGCGACCCCCAGACCAGGTCGACCAACTCCGCCGTACCGACCACGACACCGGCTCTGGCCAACAGCGCCGCGAGGAGCGTCTTGGGCTTCGTGCCACCAAGCGGCACGGGCCTCCCGTCGACGTCGACGGAGACGGTTCCGAGCACGCGGATGTGGACAGCCGGCAGCGTCGTTTTCCCCGTCATCGAGTTGAGCTCCAGTCACCTTGTGGCAGCCAGACAGTACAACGGCGAGTGGACGGTGATCCCCGATTTCGCACCTCTTGGGACGGTGGCCGTGACACGCCCGCGCCGGCGGCAGCCGTCACCGGAGGAGGTGCCGGTGGTTCCACGGCCACCCCATCAGGCATGTCCAGCGCCCGGCGCTTGCCGTCCGTCAGCACATGCCGGCACGGTCGTAGGTGGGCTCGGACCGGGGAGGTCGGGGGATCATGCGTGGTCGGGTGATGGGGGTTGTGGCTGCCTTTCTGCTGGTGGCCGCGTGCACAGCGTTGCCGGACGACCCGGTCCGGAGCACCGATCGTCGGAGTTCGCTCGCCGCGCAGTGTGACGGTGCCGATCCCGTGCCGCGGGTGCCGCCGGAGGTCGATCCCGGCGCTTGCCGCTGGTTCGATCGCGTCGAGGACGTGGTCGGGTACCAGGACCAGGTTGTGGTGACCGCGCGTGATGACGCGGGGAAGTTCACCATGTCCGCGAAGCGCGCGGTCACCGGCGAGGAGTTGTGGTCGGTCGTCCCGATCGACGTCGTGGAGGATCGCGCGAAGGGCCCGCGGGGTTTGAAGGTCGTGCGGGCGCGGGGTGAGGTGTTCGCCGCTTTCCACTACCAGACGAGCACGGGTTCGGGCGCGACGTTCGTGCCGCTCGCCCCGGGCAGCGGCCACAACCCGGTCACCTGGACCGCGCCGGAACGCACCCGTGTGCTGGATGGTCCGTTGTTCCGCCACGACGTCCTCGCTCTGGTGACGGAGGACGCGGGGGACTCGCCGGCGTGTGGCAAGTACTGGACGTACGCGGTGGTCGAGCCGGTGACGGGCGTGTCCGTTCCGCTGGGGGTGCGGCCCTGCCTCACGCTCACCACGGTCGGCGACGGCTGGTTCGCGGCGCCGTTCGGGTCCGCTCCCGTGCCGGTCGGTGTGTTCGACTACAACGGGAACCTGCTGTGGCGGCTCAGCGACAACGTGCCGGAGGGCGCGGAGAGCGGTCTGCCGCACTCGGTGCTCGTCGCCCATGGGGAGTACGCGGTCAGCGAGTGGGACGTCGGCCCCGACATCGACCGGCCCGACCGGCTCCTGGCCGTGCACGACCGGACCGGCCGGGTCGTCGTCAGCAGCTCGTTCGGGTCCTACGTTCCGCCCGGCGAGGACCGCACGTTCACCGCGTCCTCGCCCAACGGCCGGTGGTTGGTCGTGTCGAGCGGGCCGACCAGCGTCGCGATCGACCTGGTGGAGGCCAAGATCAGGTTGCTGGAGAACGGGTCGCGGCCGTACAGCGTCACCGACGACGGTGTGGTCCACGCGGTCATGGGTCAGGCGGTGGTGACCGTGGACGCGCTCACCGGCTCGGTGATCTGGTTCGGCGACTCGGCCACGCGACCGCCGTCCGCCGTGGTGGCCGGTGTTTCCGTGGTGAGCGCGACCGCGCCGGGGACCGTCCTTTCCGGACAGCACGCCACGGCGGGCGCGTGGGCGTTCGGTTCGACGCACCACGCCGTCGCCGCCCGACTGGCGCCGTTGGTGTTCCTGGCCAAGGGCGACTGGACCGGCCCGGCGGACGCCGACTGGTTCATCCAGAACTCCCGCTTGATGTGGGCGCACGAGAACAACTGCCGTGACGAGCTGATCGCGCAGACGGTCGACCGGGACGCGCTCGCGCACGGCGGCTACCGGCACCGGACCGCCGCCAACCCGAACCCGATCGACCCGACGATCCCGTTGGAGTGCACCCGGGAGCAGCACAACGGGCCGGAGTACCGCTCCGACCAGCGCACCCACCCGTTCCGGGTGGACCCGCCACCCGGCCGCGAGGGCTTCTTCCTCGACCTCGGCGACCAGCACCGTCCCGGCACGGGCACGTCCGCGCCGACGTACTGGGAGCACCGCAGGGGCGAGAACGGCAAGAGCGCCTACGTGTTCTGGTTCTTCTACGCCTACAACGACTACACCAACAAGCACGAGGGCGACTGGGAGGTCATCGCGGTCCAGGCCGACGGCACGTCACCGACCGGCGTGGTCTTCTGGCAGCACGACATCCCACCGTGCCTGGTGTCGTGGAACCTCCTGGAACGAACCGAGGACGACCGACCCGTCATCTACTCGGCCGAGCACGCGCACGGCTCCTACCCGCGCGAGGGCGAGTTCAGCCACCCCGGCGGCACCGACCGCACCAGCAAGGGCACGCGGTGGCACACGTGGGATGCGGTGCGCGACGTGCGCTCCGAGGCTTGGTACGGCTTCGGTGGCGGATGGGGCGACGCGGCACCGCCGAACACCCCGTTCGGACGCGAATTCTCGGGCCCCGACGGCCCACACCCGTTGGTGGACAAGGCGGTGGGCGCGTTGACGACGACGTGGTGCGACCCGCTCGCGGAGTTCGCCGCGTCCCGGGAGTCCACGACGTGGGAGTCCACCGATCCGCTGGTCCCGACGTTCCCGGGAGCTTCCCGCGCGGCGATCACGATCGGGCCGGGTACCGAGGGCCGCTACTTCGCGACGATCCGTTATCCGGAAGCGAAGTGCTCGGGCACCTTGACCCTGGTCGAGGCCACTGTGGACCGTGCGTCGTTCACGCAGCGCCTGACGGAAGATCCGTTGGTCCAGTGCGCGGCGTTCACCGAAGGCACGGTCACCTTGACCCGCGATGGCAATGACCTGCTGTTCACCGTCGAGAACTCCACCGACCACCGGACCCACTCCGCGCGGCTGACCAAGCGCTAGGACCGGCGGCGAACGCGGCCGCGCGCGACATCTCGGTTGCAGGTGAGGGACCGCGCCGGCGGCCCGGACCAGACGTGGAGCTTGCCGACCCCCTGAAGGCGGCTGGAACCGATCGCAATTTTGCTTATGCGCCGCGGTGGATCCGGGGTTCGGTGGGCGTGATCGACTATCCGCCTCCTGGCGGACGGCGGTCTTCAATGGGCGGGGGACGAGGTGGGGCACATCGCTCAGGACGGCGTGGTGTCGGGGGCGGGGACGCTGTTCCAGGCCGGGCAGGACATCACTGTGCAAGGTGATCTGGTCGTGCACGGCGTCGTGCCGGAGCGCGGGAAGCCTCCGGTCGGACGGCTGCTCACCGAGGTGACCGACCCGTTCGGCCTGGAGGTGCACCGGCCGTGGGGTGACGAGCGGCACGACCCGCTGGAGGGCGCGTTCGTCACCGATCCGTTCTACTGGCGGAGGTCCCCGCTGCCGGAGTCGCCGGTGCTGCCGTCCTACGTGCCGCGCCCGCACGACGTTGCCCTGCGCGCGGCGCGGGACGAGGCGATGGCCGGCCACCACCGGGTGATCACTCTGGTCGGCGCGTCCTCGACCGGCAAGACGCGGGCGTGTTGGGAGGCGGTGCGCGGCCTGCCACCCGGTTGGCGACTGTGGCACCCGATCAACCCGGACCGCGCCGAGGCGTGCCTGGCGGGACTGCCCTTCGTCGGGCCGCGGACGGTGATCTGGCTCAACGACGTCCAGCACTACCTGTCGGGGCCGGTCGGTGAACGGGCCGCGGCCGGCCTCCGGGAGCTGCTGGGCGACACCGGGCGCGGTCCGGTCCTCGTCCTGGCCACGACGTGGCCCGAGCACTTCACCATGCTCACCGCCGACCAGGGCGGCCACGCCCGCGTGCTGCTCGAAGGCACGGCTATCGAGGTTCCCGCCAAGTTCACCGCGCGGACGTACGAGGCGGCCTGGCCGATCGCCGCCCGGGACCGCCGCCTGGACACCGCGCTGCGCCGCGCGGAAGACGGTCGGGTGGTCCAGTACCTCGCCGGAGCGCCTGCGGTCTTGGAGCGCTACCGGTACGCGCCGCCCGCTGCCCAGGCGCTCGTCCACGCGGCGGTGGACGTCATCGCCCGCCGCGGCGGCCGTGATCTGCCGGCGATCCTGCTGACCGAGTTGGGAGCGCAGTACCTGGCCGGCCGGGCGGAGCTTCGAAGGGCTGACTGGTTCTCTTCCGCGGTGGAGTACCTCACCGCGCCTTGTCGTGGCGTGCCCGGTCCGTTCGAGGTGGTCCACGACCCGTCCGGATCGACCTGCTACCGCCTGGCGGACTACCTGGTCCACGAGTTGACCTGGCGCAGGCTGAACGTCTCGTGCGACGCGGAGTTCTGGAACAGCCTGCTCGCCCATGCGACTCCCGCCCAGTTGCCGGTGCTCGCGGTGAAGGCTGAAGCCAGGCATTTGTACCGCTGCGCCTACCGCGCCCACCGGAAGGCGGGGGACCTGTTCGCGGCCGTATCGCTGCTCTACCGCTGCGGTCGCGCAGCGGAAGCGCTCGTCCTGCTGCGCGGCATGGCGTCTACAGGGCATGTCGATGCTGTGCGCCACGCGGCGGCGCTGCGGCGCTATGTGCGACGGATGCGGAAGGTGGTGCGGAAAGGTCGACGGTGTAGTGGCCCGCGAGCCGCGGCCGACGCCTTCGAAGCGGCGGGAGTGCTGGTGAGATCCGGCCGGCACCGCGAATTGCTGATCTGGGCGGGCGAACTCATCGCTGCGGACCAGGTGTCGCTGGCTTATGAGGCCCTGATCCACCACGCCCTGGAGGCGGGCTGCGCGGAGATCATCGCGGACCAGTTGGTCGAAGCAGGGCTTCCCGGCGTCATGGAGCCCGAAGCGGACTCCTCCGTGCTGACGTGGCGCAAGGGGATGATGCGCGACTTGAACAGCCGGCTGATCAGGGTGCTGAAGGGTCGTCTGGAGGACCAGGAGCCCTTCGACCTCCTGGAAGCGGTCCTGCTGGCGAACCAGGCCGGAGACCGGGAAGCCGAGATCGGTTTCGCGCTCCGCGCGGTCGAGGCGGATCTGCCGTTGCCCGGCGAACAAGCGGTCGATCGCCCGCTGTTCTCCGAAGCCTTGAGGATCCTCCACCACAACGGGAAGTCCGAAGACGCGTTCCGGCTGGCCCGGTACGGTCTCGCGCCCGGCGCGACCATCGCCGAACCCTGGCCGGCGGAGTGACCGGGCACCGCATGCCAAGCGACCGGGTTGCCCGCGTCACATCGGGTGGAAGTTGACACCGGTGTCAACACATAGCGTCGGGATCGTTCGTGATTCGACGTTCCGGGAGCTGTTCACGATGAGCAAAGCGTTGGGCTACACGACTTTCGGCGATGCCGATGTCCAGGAGTACTTCGAGCGACCGGATCCCGTGCCCGGTCCCGCCGAAGTCCTCGTCCGCGTCACGGCGGCGGGGGTGAATCCGGTGGATCACAAGCTCCGGTCCGGGCATGTTCCGGCGTTGAACGGCCACCTGCCCTTCCCGCAGGTCCTGGGGTTGGAAGCGGCCGGAATCGTGCTCGCGGTCGGTGAGGAGGTGACCGGCCTGGTCGTCGGCGACCGGGTCGCCGGATTCGCCCTGACCGGCTCGGGCACTTACGCGCGGACGACGCTGCTGCTCGGCGGCTCCACGGCCCGCGTCCCCGACGCGCTGCCGGACACCTGGGCGGCGACCATCCCCGTCGCCGGCACCACCGCGCTGGACGTGCTGGACCAGCTCGACCTGCCCGCTGGATCCTCGTTGCTGGTCAACGGGATCGGCGGCGGCGTCGGCATCGCGCTGGCCCAGCTGGCCCGGGGCCGGGGCCTGGTCGTGACGGGGACGGCGAGCGCGGCGAAGCGGGATCTCGTCACGTCGACCGGCGCCTCCTTCGTGGACTACGCCGGCGGCGGCGTCGTGGACCGGCTCCGCGCACAGGCCCCGGACGGCTTCGACGCCGCGGTCGACAACGTCGGCGGCGAGTCACTGCGCGCGATCGCCCCGTTGGCGGCGAAGCTCGTGTCCGTCGGGGACCCGTCCGTGACCGAACTCGGTGGCGTGCTCGTCCACCGCCGCCTCGACCGGGCGGGCCTCGAACGCGTTGCCGACCTGATGGTCACCGGGAAGCTCGACCCGCACATCACCCGGACGTACCCGCTCGAACGCGCGCACGAGGCGTTGGCGCTGGTCGAGTCCGGGCACGCCACGGGCAAGCTCGTCATCGACCTGAGCCGCTGACCACACTCACCCGGCGCCGATCCCGGTCCGGTGCCGGGTGTTGATCTCGATCAGCTCGTCCAGGACGGCCCGGGCCTCGACGAGCCGGGCGATGTCGGCGGTCAGCCGGTCGCGCTCCTCGTGCATCGTGGCGAAGGCGTCTTCGGCGACGTCCTTGGCGTCGCTGCCCACACACGGCAGCAACCGGGCGATCACCTTGCTGCTCAGCCCCGCGTCGAACAACAGCCGGATGATCTCGACCCGTTCGACCTCCGTCGCCGCGTAGTGCCGCTGCCCGCCGACGGAGCGCGTGCTGTGCATCAGCCCCTGCTGCTCGTAGTACCGCAACGAACGAGCGCTGACCCCGGTCAGCCGGGCCAGTTCGCCGATCTTCATCGTCGCGGCGGAGGACGTCGTGGTCACGACGACCAGCCTACGGCGCGGAGGACGGGAAGCCGGGCGGGGAGAAGACAGTGCCCCATGGCGTCGCCGATGGGGGCGGGCCGTCCGCGCGCTCGGACATGGACGACCCCGGGGGTTGACTGCTGTTGGGTGGGGTAGCCGGTGACGGCCGACTGCGTCGGGGTCGTTGGAGGGAGTGCTTGGCCGGATGAGCGTGCAGCCGAGTGTGGCCGCGTCCAGCCGTGAGGTGGACGAGGACGGTGTGCGTCAGCCGTCCGGTGAGCTGCACGCCTGGCTGCCGCACACCAACCAGACCCTGTGCGGGCTGGCGTTGAGCCGCAGCCGCCTGGACCGGTTCCCGCACGTGCCGTGGGCCGACGCGGTGTGGCGGTCGCAGACCGACGAGCGGGGGCTGTGGCTGTGTCCCCGTTGTGTCGCGGCGACCACCCCGCGCGCCGCCCGCACCGGCCGTCGGTGGAAGCGGTGGAACCCCCGCCCGTGAGGGCCGGTTCCGGCGCTCGGAGTGGCGTTGCGTGGCCGCGTGGTTCTATTGCGTGACGCTGTTCGCTGTGAGGGTGATGGACACGCGCCGGTCATCGGTTCTTTTTCTGGTGTCCACTCTCGAAACTGAGCATTCCGCTTGACGTCGGGGGGCGGGCCAGTGATGGGAGAAACCCCGATGGCGGTCGCGCGTTTTCAGATCTACCGTTCCACTCCGGCCGGGGTGACGTGGCGCTTCCTGTCGGCCAACAACCGCAGCCTCGGGCAGGCGGCCGGCTCGTTCCCGAGCGTGGCCGCCTGCGCGCTCGCGGTGGCCCGGTTGCGGGAGTCGCTGGCAGGCAGCACGCCGGCCGTGTCCAGGGACACCCAGCTGTGGTCGTGGCGGCTCCGGCTCGGGGCCGCGGACGTGGCCGTGTCCAGTCGCCGGTACCACCGCAGGGTGCAGGCGCAGCACGCCTGCCGCAGTTTCCTCGACCTGGTCGTCGAAGCGCCCGTCGCGACCGCGGAGCATTTCTGATGCGGAACACCGACCATTGTTCGCGGCGCTGTTCGGAGTATCGGGCACCAATTCGCGTCGGGCGTTCGTCCGTTGTTCACGAACCGATCCGGGGCCGGCCAACTGAGCGGGTTCTGCTTGCGCCCGAACCGATCAGAACGCGGAGCCGCCGAAGATGACGCTTCTCATGGACGCGCCGCCCGTCGCGCCACCGGACGAGCCGCGCCGCAGGGTGACCGCGCCCGGCGGCGTGGACCGGGTGTTCCGGCTGCTGCTGCGGTGCGCCGGACTGGCCGTGCTCGCCGTCATGGCGACCGTGGGGCTGTTCCTGCTGACCCAGGGCGCGGAGGCGTTCTCGGCGGCGGGCTTCGACTTCCTCACCACGCAGGCGTGGGAGCCGGACTCGCTGAACTTCGGCATCGCCGCCGTCCTGGTCGGCGCGCTGCTCATCGCGTCCGTCGCGCTGGTGGTGGCGTTCCCGCTGGCGCTGGGCGTGGCCCTCTACATCTCCGAGTACGCGCCGCGCCGGCTCAAGCGGGCGCTGACCAGCATGGTCGACCTGATGGCCGCGGTGCCCAGCGTCGTCTACGGCCTGTTCGGCTCGGTCTACCTCCAGTGGCAGGGCGTCGACGTGCCGCGCTGGCTGTCCCTCCAGTTCGGCTGGGTGCCGTTCCTGCACGTGGACGGCGTGGACCCGACCGACCCGCTGGCCACCGACGCGGCGTACGTGACCTCGACGTTCTGGGCCGGACTCATCGTCGGGTTCATGGTCATGCCGTTCATCTGCTCGGTGATGCGCGAGTCGTTCACCCAAGCACCGCAAGGGGAACGCGAGGGCGCCTACGCGCTGGGCGCGACCCGGTGGGGCATGGTCCGCAGCGTCGTGCTGCCGTTCGGGCGCGGCGGCATGATCGGCGGCACCATGCTGGGCCTGGGCCGCGCGCTGGGCGAGACCATCGCCGTGGCCATGATCATCGCGCCGGTGTTCGCCATCCAGACCCGGATCCTGGGCAGCGGCGGCAACTCCGTGTCGGCGCTGATCGCCCAGCGCTGGGGCGCGGCCAGCCCGTTCGGCCTGTCGGCGTTGATGGCCGCCGGCCTGGCGCTGTTCGTGCTCACGCTCATCGTGAACTTCGCGGCGTCGGCGGTCATCGCGCGCAGTCGCTCCGGGCAGGGGAGCGACTGACCATGACCGAAGTCCGCCGCGTGACGCGCGCCCGCCGGGGCGCGGACATCGCCGCCGTGCTGGGCGCGCTGGCGTCGGCCGCCGCCCTCACCGGCCTGCTGTTCGACCAGATCGCGCCGTTTTCCGGCGTGGTCGGGTTCATCGCCATCGCGTACCCTCTCTTCCTCGGCCTGTACGCACTGCTGGTGTCGTTGGACGACAACGCCTTGGCGGTGCGGGACAAGCTCGCCGGCGCGGTCGTGCACAGCCTGGCGTTCCTCGCCCTGGCCGCGCTTCTCACCATCGTGGCCTACCCGATCATCATGGGCTTCGACGCCCTGGGACATCTCAACTTCTTCACCGAGGACATGGC
This sequence comes from Saccharothrix sp. NPDC042600, assembly GCF_040647305.1. NCBI lineage: Bacteria > Bacillati > Actinomycetota > Actinomycetes > Pseudonocardiales > Pseudonocardiaceae > Saccharothrix > Saccharothrix sp. NPDC042600. Next base: position 220,670 of record NZ_JBEZBW010000004.1, read on the forward strand.
GGACGCCGGCACGCTGGACCCGCTCGACCTCGGCGGCGTCCTGCACGCGGCGGTCGGCACGCTGGAGCAGATCAGCATCGCGCTGGTCATCACCGTGCCGATGGGCCTGGCCTGCGCGGTGTTCCTCAACGAGACCCGAGGCTGGTTCACCCGCCTGGTCCGCACGGTCGTCGAGGCGATGACCGCGCTGCCGTCCATCGTGGCCGGTCTGTTCGTCTACGCCTCGCTCATCCTGGTGGTGGGCTTCGAACGGTCCGGCTTCGCGGCGGGCTGCGCGATCAGCGTCATGATGCTGCCGATCATGATCCGGGCGGCGGACGTGGTGCTGCGCCTGGTGCCCAGCTCGCTCAAGGAAGCCTCGCTGGCGCTGGGTGTGGGCCAGTGGCGCACGGCGTGGCACGTCACGCTGCCCACCGCCCGGTCCGGCCTGACCACCAGCGTGCTGCTGGCCACCGCGCGCGGCATCGGCGAGACCTCGCCGGTGCTCATCACGGCCGGGTTCACCCCGTTCCTGAACTGGAACCCGTTCACCGGCTCGCAGGTGTCGCTGCCGCTGGCCACCTACCAGCTCGTCACCTCCTCCGAACCGACCATGAAGGAACGCGGGTTCGGCGCGGCGGCCGTGTTGATGGGCCTGGTGCTGGTGCTGTTCGTGCTGGCCCGGGTGGTCGGCGGGCGCGGCCCCGGCGAGCAGTCCGCGCGCCGGGCCCGCCGCCGCGAGCGGCAGTCGCAGTCACACCTCCGCCGCATCCAAGCCGTTCAAGGAGTGTCATGACCAGGACCACCCTGGCGGTCCTCGCGGTTCTCGGCGTGCTCCTGGGCACGACGCCGTCGGCCGCCGCGCAGAGCTACACGCCCATCAGCGGCGCGGGCTCGACGTGGAGCTACAACGCGCTCGACCAGTGGCGCAAGAACGTCGTGCAGTACGGCATGCGGATCAGCTTCGCCGGCACCGGGTCCAGCGACGGCCGCAACCAGTTCCGCGCGGGCCAGGTGGACTTCGCGGTCTCCGAGATCCCCTACGGCCTGGAGGACAACGGCAAGAAGGAGGCGTCACCGCCGACGGGTTCCTTCGCCTACATGCCGATCGTGGCCGGCGGGACGTCCCTTATGTACAACCTCAAGATCGGCGGCAAGCGGGTCACCAACCTGCGCCTGTCCGGCGAGGTGGTCACGAAGATCTTCACCGGCGCCATCACCTCGTGGGCCGACCCGGCCATCGCCCGCGACAACCCCGGCCTCAAGCTGCCCAACCGCAAGGTCGTGCCGGTCGTGCGGTCGGACGGTTCGGGCACCAGCGCCCAGTTCACCGCGTGGATGGCGGCGCAGCACCCCGCGGTGTGGGACGACTTCTGCCGCCGCGCCCAGCGCGCCACCCCGTGCGGGTTCACCTCCAACTACCCGTTGATCGCGCCGGTGGTCGGTCAGAACGGCTCGCTCGGCGTGGCCAACTACGTGCGCCAGGAGGGCAGCGAGGGCTCGATCACCTACGTCGAGTACTCCTACGCCCGCAACGCGAACTTCCCGGTGGCCAAGCTGCTCAACGCGGCCGGCTACTACGTCGAGCCGAAGGCGACGGCCGTGGCGGTCGCGCTGCTCAAGGCCGGCATCCGCGAGGACCTCACCCAGGAACTCGGCCAGGTCTACGCCAACCCCGACCCGCGCAGCTACCCGATGTCCAGCTACAGCTACATGATCCTGCCGGTCGTCGAAGGCGGGAAGTTCACCAGGGACAAGGGGCGGACGCTGTCCGACTTCGCCTACTACTTCCTGTGCGAGGGCCAGCAACAGGCCGACCGGCTCGGCTTCTCGCCACTGCCGATCAACCTGGTCCGCGCGGGCCTCGACCAGGTGGCCCGCGTGCCCGGGACGACCCGGCAGAACAAGGACATCGGCAAGTGCAACAACCCGACGTTCTCCGCCGACGGGTCCAACACGCTGGCCAAGAACGCCCCCATGCCGCCGGACTGCGACAAGCAGGGCGCGGCGCAGTGCGAGGAGGGCACCGGCGGCGCGGCGGAGGAGACCGACACCGGCGGCGGGTCGGACACCCCGCAGGCCGACGCGGCACAGCCGACCGACGCGCCCGTCGCCGCCGAGACCCCCGGTGAGCAGGCCGCGGTGGACGACCCGAAGACCGCGCGCCGGTCCGTGCAGGGCGCTTCGGCGGTGCCGGTGTCGGTGGACGTCCGGGACCACGACACCACGTTGCCGGTCGTGATCGCCGTCGTGCTGCTGGCCGCGCTGGTCGTGGGCCCGCCGCTGGTCGCCAGACACCTGCGCGGACGGGACGGGAACGGATGAGACGCCTGCTGCTGGCCGCGCTCCTGGTCCTCGCCGGCGTCGCCGTGTGGCCGCCGGCCGCGACCGCCCAAACCGACTCGGCGCAGACCGTGTCCGGGTCGGGGGAGTTCGAAGACCTGAAGGTCACCGTCGCCCAGACCAGGGGCCTGATCAACCAGACCGTCCGGATCAGCTGGACCGGCGGTGAGGAGACCGGGCCGGTGGGCCGGTTCGCCACCCACTACCTCCAGGTCATGCAGTGCTGGGGCGACGACCCGGCCGGACCGACCCGCGAGCAGTGCCAGTTCGGCGGGCTGGACGCGCAGACCGGCCTGGGCCTGGGCGACTACACCAAGAGCCGCCAGATCCGGTACCACAACCCCAGGGACCCGGCCGAGACCGAGGAGCCGCCGGCCGGCGGCGCCGCGTACGCCCCGTTCCGGCCGGTCACGGGCGAGCCCACGACCAGCTTCGGCAAGTACTTCGACGGCGGCACCACCAACGAGGTGCCCTTCGCCAAGACCCGCCGCGACGGCACCGGCGACCTCGACTTCGAGGTGCAGACCGCGCTGGAGGCCTACGGGCTGGGCTGCGGGGCGGTCCGCGCGGACGGCCCGGACCGCGGCAAGCCCCGGCACTGCTGGCTGGTCGTCGTCCCGCGCGGGGACACCGAGGTCAACGGCCGGAAACCCGGCGTGGACCACACGTCGAGCAACCTCGACTCCTCGCCGCTGAGCGCCACCAACTGGAAGAACAAGATCCAGGTCAGGCTGGAGTTCCAGCCGGTGGGTCGGGCGTGCCCGATCGGCGTGGAGGAGCGGTCGCTGACCGGGCACGAGTTCGTCGCCGACGCGGTGGCGCGCTGGCAGCCCGCGCTGTGCGCCGGCGGCGGCACGGTGTTCGGGTTCACCCAGGTGCCCGACGGCATCGCCCGCGACCAGCTCGCGGGGGCCGACCCCGGCATGGTCCTGCTCAGCGAGCCGCAGTCGCCCGACCAGGCCACCCGGCCCGTGGTGTACGCGCCGGTCGCGGTGTCCGGGTTCGCCATCGCGTTCGTGCTGGAACGCCAGTCCCGCGGCCCCGAGGTCGAGACCGACCCGGCGGTGTGGGGCCGGGACGGGCAGGTGATGACCGAGCTGAAGCTGACCCCGCGGCTGGTCGCGAAGCTGCTCACCCAGTCCTACCGGGACGTCGTGCCGGGCGGCCAGGACTACCTCAAGGGCAACCCGCGGCGGCTCAACGAGGACCCCGAGTTCCTCGACCTCAACCCCGAGTACCGCACGTACGGGGTGCTGATGAACGCGCTGGACATCCTGTCGCCCTCGACCGACCTCGACGCCGTGACCGCGCTGTGGACGTGGATCGACGCCGACCCGGACGCCCGCGCGTTCCTCAACGGCACCCCGGACCCGCACGGCATGGTGGTCAACAAGAACTACCAGGGCCTCGCGCTGCCCGTGCCCAACTTCCCCAAACAGGACCTGACCTGCGTGGACCTGCCCAAGATCGGCCCGGAGTGCGCGTTGCTGCTGCGCCCGCTGGCCGCCGACCTGCACGAGGCCGGCCGCGCGATCAGTCGCGGCGACACCCTGGGCAAGACCCCCAACGGCCTGCCCGACCCGGCGGACCCGGCCAAACCCGGCTACTCGCGGGTGCCGCGCCAGCCCATCGGCGAACGCAGCCTGCTGGCCGTGGTGGACACCGCGACCGCCGCCCGCTACGGCCTGCCCACCGCCAAGCTGCGCAACGCGGCGGGCAACTTCGTGGCCCCCGACCACGCCGGGCTGGCCGCCGCGCTGAACGAGATGACCCCGACCGCGGTGCCGGGCGTGCGACGGGCCAACCCGAAGGCGACCGGGTCCGGCGCGTACCCGTTGCCCAGCGTCACCTACGCCGCCATCGCACCCTCCACAGTGGACAAGCAGCGCGGTGCGGAGTACGCGAAGTTCCTGCGCTACGCCACGGGCCCCGGCCAGACCCAGGGCGAAGCCGCGGGCCGGTTGCCGCTGGGCTACCTGCCGCTGCCGGACCCGATGCGCAGGCAGGCCGCCGACGCCGCGACCGTCATCGAGCGTGACGCGGGCAAGCCGCTCGCCACCGAGGCGCAAGCCGTGGCGCGGACGACCACCGCGACCACCCGGCCCACCCAGGCCCCGGCGTCCGCGCCACCACCGCCACCCGCCGCACCGGCGCCCACCTCGACGTCGGCCACCCCGGTCGCGGAGGTACGGGCCACGCCGGCGCTGCCGGTCACCTGGGTGCTGCGGTACCTGCTGGCCGGATTGCTGGTAGCGGGCGGCGTGGCGACCGCCGCCGGACCGGTGCTGCTGCGCCTGGGCGGCCGACCACCGGAGTGACGTCCGCCGCTCATCCCGACCCGTCCGCCCGGCACCCCGGCGCGCGACAGACCAAGCAGGAGAACACGAGGGGGAGGTGAGGCACCCGCCCGACCCGCCGGAGTTGCCGCTCCAGCGGGACGGACAAGCACCGAGCCGGTGCGCCAACACCGGCACCCGTGTGCGGACACCGGTCCGCGCACACTTCGCGGAGAAAAGGATACATGCAGTGAGCAGGAAGCGTTTGCTCTGCGCGGCCTTCGCCGCCCTGGCCGCCGCGGCCCTCGTCGCGTCCCCGGCCCAGGCCGACCCGACCGGCACGCCCACCTACCGCGACATCGCCGTCGTCGGCTCGGACACGACCCAGACCGTCATGAACGGCCTGGCCGACGCCGTCACGGTGGACGGCGTCAAGCGCCTGGGCTCCTACGACGCCCGCGGCAGCGAGACCATCAAGACCAAGGAGACCGGCTGCGTCATCACGCGTCCGGCGTCCTCCGGCGCGGGCGTCACCGCCCTGGTCGCGTCGCTGGAGGCCGGTGACGGCTGCGTGCAGGCCGCGCGGACCTCGTCGAACAACTCGGCCAACTACGCGGGCAAGAACCTCACCTACGTGCCGTTCGCGGTCGACGCCATGACCTACGCGGTGCGCGGCGACAGCACCCTGAGCAAGAAGCTCACCACGGCGCAGCTCAAGTCGATCTACAACTGCACCGCGCCCGGCTCCGGCACCAACTTCAAGCCGCTGCTGCCGCAGTTCGGCTCGGGCAGCCGGGACTTCTTCCTCAAGCAGCTCGGCCTGTCCAACACGGCGAACTTCACCACGCAGTTCCCGTGCGTCAGCGACGTGGACGTCAACGGCGAGCCGATCCAGGAGCACGTCGGCACCTACCTGACCGACACCAAGCACATCCTGCCGTACTCGATCGCCGTCTACCTGTCCCAGGTCTACGGCACCGCGCCGGCCGCGCAGGGCAAGGCCGTGCTGGCCACGTTCAACGGCATCGCGCCGTCGCAGCTCAACACCGCTTCGACGTTCAAGCGGGACGTCTACAACGTCATCCCGTCGGCCAAGGTGACCGACCCGCAGTACGCCCAGATCTTCGTCGGCTCGTCGTCGCTGATCTGCGCCAACCAGAACGTGATCAAGCAGTACGGCTTCGGCATCTCCGAGAACTGCGGCTCCACGCAGCTCGTCACCCCGCCCGCTCCCTGATCCTCTTCTCCTCGAAAGGCACGATCGTGCGCGCTAACACCGCAATCCGTCGCCTGCTCGGTGGCGCCGTAGTGCTCGCAGCCGCGGCTGCGACGACCCTGGGCACCGCGGGCGCCGCGCTGGCCGCCCCGCCCGCCGGCAACCTGGGCACCCTGTCGATCAGCAAGACCAGCGGCACCGACGTGGAGGCCCCGTCCTACACCACGTCCGCCGGCTGCGCCGCCGACTCCGACGGCTACAACCTGTTCGTCTACGGCCCGGGTGGCTTCGAGAACGGCCTCATCGGCACCACGCCGACCGACGTCGGCTTCTCCACCTCCGGCCCGATCACCGTCGTGCAGGGCCTGTCCTTCAGGGACATCGCCGTCGACAACAGCACCACCGTCCAGCCCGGCGTCTACACCATCGCCGTGAACTGCGTGGACCTGTTCTCGGGCGAGGTCAAGGGCACCTTCACCCGGACCGTGACGTTCACCAGCGCCACCCAGTGGACCGCCGTGGACGCCGTCTCGACGTCCACCGCGCTCGCCGTGTCGCCGAACGCCCCGGTCACCGAGGGCACCCCGGTCACGCTGACCGCGACCGTCACCCCGGCCTCGGCCACCGGCACGGTGCAGTTCAAGGACGGCGCGGGCAACCTGGGCGCGCCGGTCGCGGTGTCCGGTGGTGCGGCCACCTTCACCACCACGCTGCCGCAGGGCACCCGCTCGCTGAGCGCGGTGTTCACCGGCTCGGCCGCGCACATCCAGGGCTCCACCTCGCCGGTGGTGTCCTACCAGGTCAACGCCCCGGCGGCGATCACCACCACGACCGCGCTGGCGGTCACCCCGAGCGGTTCGGCCGCGCAGTACAGCCCGGTCACCCTCACCGCCACCGTGGCCCCGGCCGGCGCCGCCGGTTCGGTGCAGTTCCTCGACGGCGCGGCGAACCTGGGCAACCCGGTCCCGCTGTCCGGCGGCACCGCCACACTGAGCACCTCCACCCTCGCGGTGGGCGCGCACAGCTTCTCGGCGCGTTTCGTCCCGGCGAACGCGGGTGCGTACGAGCCGTCGCAGTCCGCGGCCGTGGCGCTGGAGGTCACGCCGTTCGCCGGTGTCACCGCCTCGGAGACCATCACCACCGAGGTGCTCGCCGGTGAGCTGCTGATCAGCGTCGCCGACCAGAACGTGGTGCTGCCCTCGCCGGTCATGGCCGCCGACGGCTCGCTGCTGACCACGTCCGGTGCGCTCAACCCGATCACCGTCACCGACACGCGGGCCGGCAACCCGGGCTGGAACGTCTCCGGCCAGGTGACCGACTTCGCCAGCGGCACCAACGCGATCAACGGCGCCAACCTCGGCTGGAGCCCGAAGATCGTGGACAAGTCGCCGGTGCAGAACATCACCGCCGGCCCGGTCGTCGAGCCCGCGAACGCCCTCGTCCCCGGCGCCGCGGCACCGGCCGGCCGGGGCCTGGCGTCCTCGCGCACGCTCGCCACGGCGGCGGCGCTGGGCGGCAACGGCACCGCGAACCTCGGCGCCGACCTGGCGCTGAAGGTGCCGACGTCCACCCTCGCGGGCACCTACACCGCGGTCCTGACGCTCACCGCCATCTGATCCACCGGCCGGGGCGGGCGTGTCGTGCCCGCCCCGGCCACCCTCCAGTGAGGACAGTGCTATGAAGCGGATCCGGCTTCGGGCGGCGGCATTCGGCCTGCTCGTGGTGGTGGCGCTCGGCCTGGGGCAGCCGCTGCCCGCGGGGGCGGCGCTCGGCGCGGCGGGGGCGCTCGGCGCG